>NZ_JBEOSD010000005.1:0-112114 GCF_040302735.1 Streptomyces sp. NPDC097619
TACCCGTGATGATCTGGCCCGAGGACGGCCCCCTCATCGGCGGTGAATCCGATGCCATGGATTACGTGGGGAACGCCATGTACGGCGGAGCCGCCCGTCGGAGAACGACGGGCCGGGCGGAGGTGGACGTCGGATGACGGGCGGTCACCGGAAGGGGGGCGGGACCGCCCGTCGGGGCCCTTGCGGGCCGCCGGCTCAGCTGAGGTGCAGCTTCTGGCCGGGGAAGATCAGGTCGGCGTCGGAGACGATCTCCTTGTTGAGCTCGAAGAGCTTCTCCCAGCCGCCCTTGACCTTCTGGGCGGTGGCGATGGTGCCGAGGGTGTCGCCGGCCTTCACCTCGTAGGAGCCGTCGCCCTTCTTGTAGCCCTGGGCCGCCGGGGCGGTGGGCTTCGGGGCGGCCTGGCGCTCCGAGCGGGTGGTCGGCGCGGTCTCCTCGCGGGACTCGGTGCGCTTCTTCTCGCTGCGGGTCTCGTTCCGGGTCTCGGTGCGCTTGCCGGAGTCGGAGGAGCCGGAGGAGGAGTCCTCGGCGCCGCCGCCGTTGGAGGCGCGGGAGAGGCCGACGCCGCAGCTCGGCCAGGCGCCCTTGCCCTGGACGGCGAGGACCTTCTCGGCCACGGCGATCTGCTGGGCCTTGCTGGCCTGGTGGGCGTTGGAGGCGTACGCGGTGCCGCCGAAGGCCGCCCAGGTGGACGGGGCGAACTGCAGGCCGCCGTAGTAGCCGTTGCCGGTGTTGATGGACCAGTTGCCACCGGACTCGCACTGGGCGACCTTGTCCCACTCGGCGTTGGTCGCGGCACTGGCGGTGCCGGCGGCCATCAGCGGGGCGGCGATGGCGGCACCGGTGACACCGGCGAGCGTGACGATGCGGACGGCCTTGCCGGCGCGACGGTGCTTGCCCTTGCCCGAAAGCAGCATGGAGTTCTCCCTCACCGACGCCTACGAGGTGAGCTGTCGGGTTCGGGCCGATGCTGCCCGGCCGCGCGTCTGGCGCGCGGCTCCACCCCAAGCCGTTCCTGACCGTCTCTCAACGGCCGGGTCGGGCACTTACCTTGGGTCCCCCGCTCCTGCCTTCGGCGCTTGCGCGACGACTGTTCCCTGCGGCCGCCGGCAGGATTCGGCGATGCGGTCGAAGGGGCCCGCGGTGGCGAGCGGTTCAGACCGTAGGCAGAGGTCTCCCCGATGTTCAAGGACGGACATCGGGGAGAAATCGCCCTTACCCACCCCTTCGCAGCGGGCGTTTGCGCAGGTGAGCGGGCATATTACGGAAGTGTCACGACGGGCCTGGGCAGTTGGCGGGAAGAGACGCATGTCTCACCGAGATCAATACGGACATTCTTCCCTTAACTGGGCATCAGGCCCGTCCGAAGTGCCCCTATTTAGCAGCCAGATCGAGGTTCTGGCCGGGCTTGATGAGGTCGGCGTCCTCGCCGATGAGGCCCTCGTTGGCCGAGTAGAGGGCGTTCCAGCCGCCCTTCACACCCTTGGCATCCGCGATGCGCGAGAGGGAGTCGCCCTCCTTGACCGTGTACGTGCCCCCCTCGGCCCCGCCGGCCGGCAGCGTGCCGGTGGCGGTCTCGTCCGCAGGGGCGCCGCGGTGCCGGCCGGTGCCCTCGCCGGACGGCGGGGTGGTGGCGGAGGGAGAGCCCTCCGGGCTCGGCGTGCCGGCCGTGGCCCCGTCCCCGGCGCCGTCCGTGGCGCCCGTCCCGGAGGCCGCCGGGCTCTCCGGGGTCGCCGGGGACTCCGGGGTGGTGGGGGTGCCGGTGCCGCCCGGAGTCGCGGGCAGGGAGGGGGAGCCGGGCGTGGTCGGCGCCGTCGGCGTGGTCGGCGTCGTGGGGGCCGTGGGCGCCGTGGGGCCCGTGGGCGTGGTGGGAGCGCTCGGGGTGGTGCCGGTGGGCGGGGTGGTGCCCGGGGTGCTCGGCGCGCTCGGGGTGACGCTCGCCGGCGGCTCGGGGGTCCGCGGGGTGTCGGGCAGCCGCTCCGGGCGGGAGGGCGCCGGGGTGACCGGGCGCGGGGAGGCCGCCGAGCCCGGGTCCACGTCGGCCGCGGGGGCGGACTTGTCCAGTCCGGCGCCGGAGGCGCAGAGCGGCCAGGCGTGCGGGCCGTCGGTGGCGAGGAGGCGCTCGGCCACGGCTATCTGCTGCGAGCGGCTGGCGAGGTCGGGGCGGGGGGCGAATTCCAGGCCCCCGGCGCCCTTCCACATCTCCTGGGTGAGCTGGAGGCCGCCGTAGGAGCCGTTGCCGAAGTCGGCGCTCCAGGTGCCGCCGCTCTCGCATTCGGCCACCCTGTCCCAGGTGGTGGTGGACGCGGCGCTCGCGTTGGTCGCGGCCAGCAGGGGCAGCGCGAGTGCGGAGCCGGTGACTCCGGCCGTGACGACGAGCGCGGGTGCCTGACGAGGGCGCCGGTGGCGGCCATTCCCGGAACGCATGAGGGTGGACCTTTCGCGTGAACCGAAGCGGTGACGGTGAACGTAGCGGGCTTCGAACGCTTGTCACAAGTCGATGCAGCGCAGATCACGTAAAGGTCACACTCCTGATGGGGTGTCAGGAATGTTTGAATCCGGTTCAGTTGTCTTTCTGCCCGGATTCGGGCTCGCAACCCCCTTTCCGGGCATTCCGCTTCAGCTCACTCAGGGTGCTTTCGCGCTGGTCGGAGCGGGGGTGAAGGACACCGGGAGGGTCCTCAGTCCGCGCATGATGAGCCCGCCCCGCCAGCGCAGTTCGCTCGGGTCCACGGCGAGTTCCAGGTCCGGCAGCCGGGTCAGCAGGGTGGCCAGGGCCGTCTGCCCCTCCAGCCTGGCCAGCGGGGCCCCGAGGCAGTAGTGGATGCCGTGCCCGTACCCGAGGTGCTGGTTGTCGGTGCGCGAGAGGTCCAGGGTGTCGGGTTCCGCGAAGCGGGCCGGATCGCGGTCGGCGGCGGCCAGCACCACCAGGACCGGGTCCCCCGCGGCCACCTCCTGCCCGCCCAGGGTCAGCGGACGGGTGGCGAACCGCCAGGTGGCCAGCTCCACCGGTCCGTCGTAGCGCAGCAGCTCCTCGACCCCGCCGGCCAGCAGGTCCGATTCACCGCGGGCCAGGGAGTCCTGGAGGCGGGTGCGCTGGCCGGGGTTCATGAAGAGGGAGTGCAACCCGTTGCCGATGAGGTTCACCGTGGTCTCGAAGCCCGCGAAGAGCAGGATGAAGGCCATGGCGGCGGCCTCGTTCTCGGTGAGGTGCTCGCCGTGGTCGCTCGCCCGGATCAGACCGGAGATCAGGTCCTCGCCGGGGTCGTCCCGCTTGCGGTGGATCAGCTCGACGAGGTAGTTCCGCATCTTCTTGACGGAGCGGGCCACCCCGCCGCGCGGACCGCCGCCGTGCCGGATCATCATCCCGGCCCAGTCGCGGAAGTCGTCCTGGTCCTCCCGGGGGACCCCGAGCATCTCGCAGATGGCGTAGATGGGGAGCGGGAAGGCGAACTCGTGGATCAGGTCCGCCTCGCCCCGCGCGGCGAAGCCGTCGATGAGGTGGTCGGTCAGCTCCTGCACCCGCGGGGTGAACTCGGCGACCCGGCGCGGGGTGAACGCCTTCGACACCAGCCGGCGCAGCCGGGTGTGGTCCGGGGGGTCGATGTTGAGCAGGTGGGTCATCAGCTCGGCCTTGCGCTCGCCCGGGATGCCGGTCTTCCCCTTGGCGTGGGCGGGCTCGGCGTGGTGGGCCGGGTTCTTGCTGAGCCGCTGGTCGGCGAGGGCCTGCCGGGCGTCGGCGTACCGGGTGACGAGCCAGGCCTCGACCCCGCTGGGCAGCTTGGTCCGGTGCACCGGGGAGTGCTCGCGCAGCCACGCGTACGCCGGGTAGGGGTCGGTGGCGAACTCCCAGTCGAACAGGGTCGGGGCCGGGGGCGCGGCGGGGGCCGGGCGGTTCTCTTCGTGCACCCCCCGACCGTAACCCCCGTCGGACGGGGGCCGCGGATCGCCCCATATGACGGCTTCGCGGAGGCTGTCCGTGGATCGGACAGACCTTGACCTCCGGCGATCCGACGTTCCTACTGTCGGTTCTGTGGATGTGAGGATCTTGAAAAGCAGCTTCGCGGTGGTGGAGAGACGGGCCGAGCACGCGGTCAAGTTCTTCTACGCCCACCTGTTCCGGCACCACCCGGAGATCCGCGCGCTCTTCCCGGCCGCCGCCGAGGACATGGAGCGGCAGCGGGACCGGCTGTTCGCCGCCCTCACCCACGTGATCTCCCACCTCGACGACGAGGGGGTGGTCCCCTATCTCCACGAGCTGGGCCGCGACCACCGGAAGTTCCTGGCCGGCCCGGAGCACTACGCGGCCGTGGGCGGCAGCCTGATCGCCGCCCTCGCCGCCACCTCCGGCTCCGCGTGGAGCGCGGCGGTGGAGAAGGAGTGGGGGGAGGCGTACTCGGTGATGGCGGAGGCCATGATGGCCGGGGCCGCCGCCGGTACGGACCCGCCCTGGTGGGACGCCCGGATCGTGCGCCACCTGCGCTACGGCGAGGACCTCGCCGTGCTCACCCTCAGCCCGCACCTGCCGCTGCCGCACCTGCCCGGCCAGTACCTGAGCCTGAGCAGCGAGCGGGTGCCCACGCGCTGGCGCACCTACTCCATAGGCAACGCGCCCCGCCCCGACCACACCCTGGACCTGCACGTCAGCCGGATCGACGGGGGCCTGCTGAGCACCGCGCTGGTCGAGCAGGTGCGCCCCGGCGAGCTGCTGCGGCTGGGCGCGGCGGGCGGGGCGATGACCGTAAGGCCCGGGGTGCGGCCCATCAGCTTCGTGGCGGCGGGGACCGGCTGGGCGCCGGTGCGGGCCATGCTGGAGCAGTTGGCGGCGGAGCCGCCGGGCCGGGAGGTCCGCCTGTTCGTGGTGGCCCGGGACACCGCGCACCTCTACGACCGGCCGTTGATCGACGCCTGGGAGGAGCGGCTGCCGTGGCTGTCGGTCACCTACATCACCCCGGCGCCGGGCCGGCACCGCAACCAGGCCACCGCGCGGCTGGCCACGGCCCTGGGCAACCGGGGGCGGTGGCCGGACCACGACGTCTACCTGAGCGGGCCGCCGCTGTTCATCGAGGAGACGGCGGAGCTGCTGGAGGGGCTGGGCGCGGACCCGCGGCGGGTGTTCTACGACGCGGTGCCGGCGGGGGGCCCGGACCGGCCCCGCCCGCTGGGCTTCGGCGAGTGGTTCCTGGCCCCGCCCGACCCGCACTGGCTCAACCCGTCCGGTCGGGCCCCCGGGGGGCCGGGGACAGGGTCCTGAGCGGCCGGCGGACGGACCCGCCCGGGCGGGGGCCGAAGGGCGCGGGCTACGTCGCGAGGCCCTCGGCGGCGCGGATGGCGTCGCGGTAGGCGCGGGCGGCGGCCCGCAGGGCGGTCTCCGGGTCGGTGCCCTCGGCCTCGGCGCGGGCGGCCAGCGCGAGGAGTTCCCAGCCGATGCCCTGCCCGGCGGGCGGGGGGACGTCGAGGTCGGCGGTGCGGACGCGGCCGGCGAGCTTGGCGGCGAGGGCCAGTCCGGGCTGGCCCAGGGGGACCCCGTCGGTGACGGACTCGCGCCGCTTCTCCTCGGCCTTGGTCCGCATCCAGTGCGCCTTGACCTCCTCGGGGGTCTCGGCGGTCGCGTCCCCGAAGACGTGCGGGTGGCGGTGGACCAGCTTCTCCACGATGGTCGCGGCCACGTCGTCCACGGAGAAGGGCTCGTCGGGGTGCTCCTCGGCGATCCGGGCGTGGAAGACCACCTGGAGGAGGACGTCGCCGAGTTCTTCGCGGAGTTCGTCGCGCTCCCCGGTCTCGATGGCCTCGACGAGCTCGTACGCCTCCTCGATGCCGTACTTGGTGAGGCCCTCGTGGGTCTGGCGGGATGACCAGGGGCACTCGCGGCGGATCCGGTCCATGACCTGGACCAGGTCGAGGAGGCGGGCGCCGGGCAGGTCGTAGGAGCCGGGGAGCAGTTCGAGGTCGGGGAGGGTGTGCCGGCCGGAGCCGGCGAGGCGGGCCAGGCCGTCGGTGAGGCGGCGGTCGCCCTCGCCGGTGAGGAGGACGACGACGGTGCGGCCGCCGGCGCAGGCCGCGGCGAGTCCGGCGGCGTCCGGTTCCGCCCGCTCGACGGTGATCCCGGCCTCGTGGAGGTAGGGCAGCTGGGGGTGGGCGGGGTCCGCGCACAGCACGCGGTCGGCGGTGCGCAGCACCTGCCAGGACTGCCAGGAGAGCAGGCCGGGGGCGACCCGGTGGCTGGTGGTCAGCAGGACGATGCGGCCGGCGTCGGCCGGAGGGGCGGCGGGTGCGGATGCGGCAGTCACCCCACGAACCTACCTCCGGCCGGACGGGCCGGGCCGCCGCGGGGCCCGGTGCGGGCCCCGGGCGGGGTCAGCCGGCGGCCTGGACCTCGGGGGCGGCCTGTTCGGGGCGGGTGACCTGGCGGATCCAGGGGGTGGTGAAGGGTCCGACGGTGAGCTGGGTCGGGTCCCAGGCGCCGTAGCGGGGGTTGATCTTGACGCCGAGCTGCTTGGCGGCGGCCGAGGCCGGGGCGGCGATCTTGCCCTCGCCGTACTTCTGGTTGAGCTTGGCCAGGATCAGCTGGTCGCGCAGGGCCCGGTCGATCTGCGAGGGGGCGAGGCCGCCCTTCTGGAGGGCGAGGGATTCGAACTCCGCGAGGCCGCCGGACTGGGCGATGCGCTCCTTGCGGGCCTCCTGGAGGTCCCGCGGGGTGAGGGTGATCCCGGCGTTCTCGGCGGTGCGGTCCAGGACCAGGCTCTGGATCATGGAGTTGAGCTTGTACTTCTCCAGGCCCGCGGTGTCGGAGATCAGCTGGGCGCCGTGCGGGGAGCGGTTCTGCGCGTCGCGGACGTCCCGGGTCTGGGCCTGGAGGGCCGAGATCGTGATGCGTTCGCCGCCGACGACGGCCGCGGTGCCGGGCCGGGCCTCGCCCGAGCACGCGGTCAGCAGGGGGGCCGCGGCCAGCAGGGCGGCGGAGACGGAGAGCGCGGTGCGACGGTGCAAAGGAGCCTCCCGGGATGGGGTGCGGCGCGCGGGGCCACGGGGTGGGGGTGGCCGGGCGACGGACGGGCTTGTGCGCGGACGCACAAGGGCCTTGCGGTGATCGATGGTAGGAGTTCGGCAGGGGCTGGGCCACCGATTCGACCAACGAATTCCCCGGTTCCGGGGCACGCCGCGCCGGTCAGCCGCGAACCTGTCCGAGCCAGTGCAGGGTGCGGCGCACCTCGCCGGGGAACGGGTGGCCGGGCCCGTGCAGGCGTTCGGCGTCGTAGAGGAGCCGGGCCAGGGTGTCGTGGGCGGCGGCGCGGTCACCGAGGGCGAGCAGCAGGTGGGCGATGCGGCGGCGCACGTCGAGGGGCAGTTCGCGGTCCTGGTTGGCGTACTGGTTCTCGAAGTACGGCAGCAGGGCCCGGTATTCGGTGAGGGCGGCGGCGGGCTCCCCGAGCTGTTCCAGGCACTGGGCGGCCTCGTAGCGGAACTTGAGGGACTGCGGGTCGGCGGGGCCGCCGGTGCGGGCCAGTTCGTCGGCGAGGCCGCGGAGTTCGGGGAGGGCGCGGCGGTACTGGCCGTCGTCCATGAGGGTGGCGGCGTACTGCTTGCGCAGGGAGCGGACCACCGGGGAGTGCTCGCCGTGCTGGCGGACGGCGGCGGGGAGGATCCCGCCGAGGACGTCCACGGCCTGGGTGAGGCGGCCTTCGGCGAGGAGCCGGCGGACCTGGTCCACGGCCTCGGCCACGCCGGTCCGGCCCGGGTTCTGCACGGGGACGGCGGTGTCGGCGGGGGCGGCCGCGGCGGCGCGGTCGGGCCAGGGGGCGTGCGGGCGCACGAAGGGGCGGGTCGGGTCGAGGGGGCCGGGGGCGGCGGCCCCGCGGGCGGGCAGGAGGGGCACCAGGGCCTCGTAGACCTCCTGGGCCGAACCGGGGCGGTGCTGGGGGTCCTTGGCGAGCAGCCGCAGCAGCAGGGCCTCCAGGGCGGGCGGCACCTCGGGGCGCAGGCGCCGTACCGGGACGGGCAGTTCGTGCAGGTGGCGGTGGAGCACGCCGAGAGCGGTGGATCCGGCGAAGGGGACGGTGCCGCTGAGGAGTTCGTGGAGGACGACGCCGAGGGCGTAGAGGTCGGTGTAGGGGCCGACGGCGCCGCCCATGGCCTGTTCCGGGGCCATGTAGGCGGGGCTGCCGATGGGGGCGCCGGTGTGGGTGAGGCGGGTGGTGTCGGTGTCCATGACGGAGGCGACGCCGAGGTCGAGGACCAGGACGGTGCCGTCGGGCCGGATCATCATGTTCCGCGGCTTGAGGTCGCGGTGGACGATCGGGACGGCGTGCACGGCGGAGAGGACGGCGCACAGCTGGGCGGCCACGGAGACGGCCCAGGGCCAGGGGTACGGGTCGTGGTCGGCGAGGTGGCCGGCGAGGTCGGTGCCCTCGACGTACTGCATGACGAGGTAGAGGTCCTCGTCGTCGCTGCCGGCGTCGTGCACGGTGACGAGCCCGGGGTGGTCCACCTGCGCGGTGACCCGGCACTCGCGGACGAAGCGGCGGCGCATCTCCGCGGCGGTGGTGGCGCCGACCGGGCCGGTGACCTTGTCGGGGCGGAGGAGCTTGACGGCGACCCGGCGGTCGAGGGTCTGGTCGTAGGCCGTCCAGACCTGGCCCATGCCGCCCTGGCCGAGGAGGGAGGCGAGTTGGTAGCGGTCCGCGATGACGCGTCCGCTCACCGGCCGGGCTCCTGGTGACGGCCGTCGCCCTCGTGGCCCCGCTCCTCGCGGTGCAGCAGCTCGCTGAGCTCGTCGAGTTCGGCGCGGACCTGGCCCAGCCGCTGCGGGGGCGGGGTCTGGCCGGAGTGCGGGCCGGCCGGGTAGCCGTAGCCGGGCTGCGGCTGGGCTCCGGGCTGCTGCTGCGGGAGGCCGGTCTGGTGCGGCTGGGTGGTCTGCCCCGGTCCGCCGGGCTGCGGATGCTGCTGCGGGCCCGTCGGGTAGCCGTAGCCGGGCACGGACGGGTAGCCGGTGGGCACGGTGGGGTGCTGTCCGCCCTGCGGGAGGGGGCCGGCCTGGGGCCCGTACCAGGAGGCGGCGCGCAGCGCGGCGTAGTGGCGGATGTCCTCGAAGAGGTAGAAGGCCACGATCAGGGCGGAGGTGGCCAGCGAGCCGATCATGCCGATGTCGGTGCGCAGGCTGCCCTCGTCCTCGGGGTCGGCGGCGAGCAGCCCGATCCAGGTGACGTTCAGCAGGACGGTCACCACGAACACGACCCAGCTGCGCGGGGTGCGGGTGACGACGGCGACCCGCAGGGCGCTGGTCCAGGCGAGGAAGCCGCACGTGAGGACGTTCAGGGCGATGAAGAGCACGCGCAGCGAGACCAACGTCCGGTCGCTGGGGAGGTGACGGGGCCCGCCGGGCGGGACGCCGTAGCCGTGCATCGGTGCTCCTGGGGACTGCCGGGACTGCCGGGGGGACCTGCGGGGACGGTGGATCGGATCCGAGGGTATACACCGTGGCCGACAACAGACCCGGGGTTGTACCGAACCGTTGCCTTCGGGACACGCTCGGGACCGACCGTACCGTTCCCGGTCACGGCGCCGCCGCCCCGGTCCGGGGTACGGACGGGTTCGGTTCCACCCGGTACGGCCCCGCGCGGGGGCGGTCGCGGCGGGCGGGAGCGGACCGGCGGGATCCGGACACACCGGGGGCCCGCGGGGCGGTGGTCGGGCGCCGCCGGCGGGTACTTCCAGGGGCGGAGCGTCTCGCGGAGACAGGGGGATCCGATGCGCATCGCACGACTGACGGCCACCGCCCTCGTACCGGTGGTGTGGTGGGGGCTGGCGGGCTGCGGCTCGGGGGACGGGGCCGGACCGGAGGAGACCGTCACGGTCACCGCCTCCGTCTCCGTCTCCGCGAGCGAGGAGCCGTCACCGGAGGAGAGTCCCGAACCGTCCCCGGAGGAGAGCCCCGAGGAGTCTCCGGAGGAGTCACCGGAGCCCTCCCCCACGGAACCGGCGGAGCCCTTCGCCGACCTGTCGGGACCCGAACTCCTGGAGCGGGCCTACGCGGCGACCTCCGGGGCCGACAGCCTGCGCATGACCGGGCGCACGACGGGCGGCGGCGGTTCCGGGCGGCTCGACATGGCCGTGGACCGCGAGGGCCACTGCGAGGGCGGTCTGGAGGTGCCGGGGGCGGGCCCGTTGGAGCTGGTCAAGGACGACCGGTACGTCTACTTCCGGGCCGGGGCCGCCTTCTACCGGGCGCAGTCACCGGGCGGGGCGACGGACCCGGGGCGGGAGGCGGTGATCGCGATGATGGCGGACCGCTGGGTCCGGCTGCGGGCCGAGGCCCCGCAGGCCCGCGGGTTGACCGCGACCTGCGATCTGGACGGGCTGTTGGGCGGGGTGCCCTCGTCGAGCCCGCTGACGAGCAAGGGGGAGGCGGCGACGGTGGACGGCCGGCCGGCGTTCACGGTCACGACCCCGGCGGAGGACGGCCGCCCGACCACGGTGTACGTGGCCACCGAGGGCGAGCCGTACATCCTGCGGATCGTCTCCCCCGACGCTCCGGAGGGGGTGACCCTCTCCGCGTACGGGGAGGCGGTGGCCACGGACCCGCCCACCGGGAACGTGCTGGACCTGGAGACGTTCCAGGGCGGCGGGGGCTGACCGGTCCGGGACCCTTCCCCCGTGCCCGGCGGTCTCGACGAGCGGAGCGGACGAAAGCCGCGTAGCGTCACAGACGGGACATGGAAGGGAGCCCTCGGATGGGGATCTTCGACAGGTTCAAAGGCCAGGCGCAGGACAAGGCCAAGGACATCTCCGACTCGGTCGAGCAAGAGGTCAACGAGAAGACCGGCAACAAGTACGCCGACCAGGTCGACAAGGTCCAGCAACAGGCGGAACAGAAACTGGGCATCGACGACGACATGACCAAGTAGTCGCGACCTCCAGGGGTCACAGCCGCCACGGAACGGCGAAGAGCCGTCCCGGAAGGGCTTCAGGGACCGGTGGGACAAGGCCGCCCGCGCGCCGAGAGGTGACGCGCGGGCGGCCTCCGCCGTTCCGTCAGGAACCGAGCACGGTGGTGAGGAACTCCCCGGTCCAGGCGAGCAGTTCCCGGCCGACCAACGGCTTGCCGCCGATCTTCGCCGTCTTCGGGCGCGGCACCAGCACCTGCGAGGTGGCCGGCTTGAGGACCGTCCCCGGGTACAGCCGCTTGAGCCGCAGCTCCTGCGACTCCCGCAGCTCCACCGGCCCGAAGCGCACGTTGTTGCCCTGGAGGGTGATGTCCCCGACCCCGCAGGCCCGGGCCAGCATCCGCAGCCCCGCGACCAGGAGCAGGTTCTCCACCGGCTCCGGCAGCTTGCCGTAGCGGTCGGTCAGCTCCTCGCGGACCGCCCGGATGTCCTCCTCCGTACCCGCCGAGGCGATCGACCGGTACGCCTGGAGGCGCAGCCGCTCCCCCGGCGCGTAGTCGTGCGGGACGTGCGCGTCCACCGGCAGCTCGATCTTCACCTCCAGCGGCGGCTCCTCCTCCGCGCCGCCCGACTCCAGCGCCTTGCGGTAGTCCGCCACCGCCTCGCCGACCATCCGCACGTACAGGTCGAAGCCCACGCCGGCGATGTGGCCCGACTGCTCGCCACCGAGCAGGTTGCCCGCGCCTCGGATCTCCAGGTCCTTCATGGCCACGTACATGCCCGCGCCCATCTCGGTGTGCTGGGCGATGGTGGCCAGCCGCTCGTGCGCGGTCTCCGTCAGCGGCTTCTCCGGCGGGTACAGGAAGTAGGCGTAGCCGCGCTCGCGGCCCCGGCCCACCCGGCCGCGCAGCTGGTGCAGCTGACTCAGGCCGAAGTTGTCGCCGCGCTCCACGATCAGGGTGTTGGCGTTGGAGATGTCGATGCCGGACTCCACGATCGTGGTGGACACCAGCACGTCGAACTTCTTCTCCCAGAAGTCCACCACCACCTGTTCCAGGGCCTGTTCCGACATCTGGCCGTGGGCGGTCGCGATCCGCGCCTCCGGCACGATCTCGCGCAGCTTCGCGGCGGCCCGGTCGATGGACTCGACCCGGTTGTGAATGTAGAAGACCTGGCCCTCGCGCAGCAGTTCGCGACGGATGGCCGCGCCGATCTGCTTCTCCTCGTAAGGGCCCACGAAGGTCAGCACCGGGTGCCGCTCCTCCGGCGGGGTGGTGATCGTGGACATCTCGCGGATGCCCGTCACCGCCATCTCCAGCGTGCGCGGGATCGGCGTCGCGGACATGGTCAGCACGTCCACGTTGGCCCGGAGCTTCTTCAGTTGCTCCTTGTGCTCCACGCCGAAGCGCTGCTCCTCGTCCACGATGACGAGGCCGAGGTCCTTGAACTTCGTCTCCTGGGAGAAGAGCCGGTGGGTGCCGATGACCACGTCCACCGAGCCCTCCTTCAGCCCTTCCAGGGTGGCCTTGGCCTCCGTGTCGGTCTGGAAGCGGGACAGCGCCCGCGTCACCACGGGGAACTGGCTGTAGCGCTCCGAGAAGGTGCCGTAGTGCTGCTGCACCAGCAGCGTGGTCGGCACGAGCACCGCGACCTGCTTGCCGTCCTGCACCGCCTTGAAGGCCGCCCGGACCGCGATCTCCGTCTTGCCGTAGCCCACGTCGCCGCAGATCAGCCGGTCCATCGGGACCGACTTCTCCATGTCCTCCTTGACCTCGGCGATCGTGGTGAGCTGATCGGGGGTCTCCGCGTACGGGAAGGCGTCCTCCAGCTCCCGCTGCCAGGGGGTGTCCGGGCCGAAGGTGTGCCCGGGGGCCGCCATCCGGGCGCTGTACAGCTTGATCAGGTCGGCGGCGATCTCCTTGACGGCCTTCTTGGCCTTCGCCTTCGTCTTCGTCCAGTCGGCGCCCCCGAGCCGGTGCAGGGTGGGAGCCTCCCCGCCGACGTACTTGGTGACCTGCTCCAGCTGGTCGGTGGGGATGTACAGGCGGTCCCCGGGCTGGCCGCGCTTGGCGGGGGCGTACTCCACCAGCAGGTACTCGCGGGTGGCGCCCTGCACGGTGCGCTGGACCATCTCCAGGTACCGGCCCACGCCGTGCTGCTCGTGGACGATGTGGTCCCCGGCCTCCAGGGTCAGCGGGTCGATGGTCTTGCGGCGCCGGGTGGGCATCCGGCCCAGGTCCTTGCTGGCGGTCCGCTGGCCGGTCAGGTCGGTCTCGGTGAGGACGGCGAGCTTCAGCTCCGCGTCCACGAAGCCGCTGTCGAGCCCGGCGCAGGCCACCTGCACCAGCCCGGTCTCCAGCGTGGCGAGGCCGGGCTGCAGGCGGGCCGGGATGTCCTCGCCGCCGAGCACCTCGACGGTCCGGGCGGCCGGGCCGTGGCCCTCGGTCAGGAACACCGTCCGCCAGCCCCGGGCCAGCCAGTCCTTGGTGTCGGCGAGGGCGCGGGCGGTGTCCCCGCGGTAGCTCTCGGGGGCGTGCATGCCCAGCTTCAGGGTGTCCCCGCCGGTCTCCTCGTCGGCGGCGAACGGCGACACCGACCACCACATCATGCCCAGCTCGCGGGCCCGCTCCCGCACGTCCGCGATCCCCCACAGGGAGGCGGCGCCCACGTCGATGGGCGCCTCGCCGCCGCCCGCGGTGGCCGCCCAGGACGCCTGGAGGAACTCCTGCGAGGTGGCGACCAGGTCGGCGGCCCGGGTCCGGACCCGCTCCGGATCGCAGACCACGGCCATGGCCCCGGTCGGGAGCACGTCCAGCAGCAGCTCCATCTCGTCCACCAGGACCGGGGCCAGGGACTCCATGCCCTCCACCGCGATGCCCTCGGCGATCTTCCCGAGGAGCTCGCCCAGCTCCGGATGGGCCTCGGCGAGGGCCGCGGCCCGCTCCCGGACCTCGGCCGTCAGCAGCAGCTCCCGGCAGGGCGGGGCCCACAGCCCGTGCTCGGCCACCTCCAGCGACCGTTGGTCCGCCACCTTGAAGTAACGGATCTCCTCGACCTCGTCACCCCAGAACTCCACCCGCAGCGGGTGCTCCTCGGTGGGCGGGAACACGTCGAGGATGCCACCGCGCACGGCGAACTCCCCGCGCTTCTCCACCAGCTCCACCCGGGAGTACGCGGCCGCCGCCAGGGCCTCGGTCACCTCGCCGAGATCGGCGGTGCCGCCGTGCCGCAGGGCCACCGGCACCAGATCGGCCAGCCCCCGCACCTGCGGCTGGAGCACGGAGCGGATGGGCGCGACGACCACCGAGACCGGACCGGCCGCCGGATCGTCCTTGCTGGGGTGCCGCAGCCGCCGCAGCACCGCGAGCCGGCGGCCCATGGTGTCGCTGCGCGGGGACAGCCGCTCGTGCGGCAGGGTCTCCCAGGACGGGAAGTCCACCACCTCGTCGGGCGGCAGCAGCGAGCGCAGGGCCGCCGCCAGGTCCTCGGCCTCCCGGCCGGTGGCGGTCACCGCCAGGACGGTCCGCTCGGTGCGGCGGGCCAGCGCGGCCACCGCGAAGGGCCGGGCGGCGGGCGGGCCCACCAGGTCCACGTGCGCGCGGTGGCCGTCCGAGGCGGCCCGGACGGCCTCCGCGAGGGCGGGGTCCTGGATGACGGCGTCGAGCAGACCGTGCAGGCTCATGAGGAAGTTTCCGTCCGGTGCGGCGTGGGGGCAGGGCAACGCGAAGGACCCGACACGTCGTACGGGCCGGGGCCTCCCAGCCTACGACGCGGCCCGCGGCCCCGCGCGAAGGAATACCGGCCCGGCCCCGGTCGCGACCGGGGTCGCCGCCCGGGCTCCGGAAAAACTTTCGGATCCGTGTCAACCGGACCACCGCCCCCGGGCGTATACCGCGTGAGATCTGTCCAGACCCGGGAGCCGTCGTTGACCGTCGAGGAGTTCGAGGAGTTCTACGCTCACTCCGCGAAACAGCTGGTGGGACAGGTGTACCTGATGACCGGGGACCTCCACGAAGCCCAGGACGTGGTCCAGGAGGCCTTCGTACGGGCCTGGGACCGCCGGGCCCGCCTCAGCCGGGACGCGGGACCGGAGGCGTGGGTGCGCACCGTCGCCTGGCGGCTGGCCGTCAGCCGCTGGCGGCGGCGCGGCCGGGCCGCCGACGCCTGGCGCCGACACGGCGGGACCGCCCCCGCCGCCTCCCCGGGGCCCGGCACCGTCGCCCTGGTCGCGGCCCTGCGGCAGCTGCCGGAGAAGCAGCGCCGGGTCGCCGTCCTGCACTACGTGTGCGACCTCACCGTCGAGCAGGTCGCGGCCGAGACCGGGATCTCGGCGGGCACCGTGAAAACCCACCTGTCCCGCGCGCGCACCGCGCTCCGGCCCCACCTGGAGGCCCTCGATGCCTGATCCGCTGGGCGAAGCGCTGCGGCGCGCCGCCGACGACGCCGGGCGGCTGGCCGTCCCCGCCGACGTGTCCCGCATCGCGGCCCGCGGCTCCCGGCGCCGCCGCAACCGCCTGGCCCTCACCGCCGCGGCCGCCGTGTGCGTCCTGGCCGGCGCCGGACTGCTGGGCGTGGACGTGCTGCGGGCCGCCCCGGAACCGGTCACCCCGGCGGTGCCCACCGGCACCGGCGAGCCCTCCGAGTCCGGCAGCTCCTCGCTGCCGACCGGCGGGACCGACGGAACCGACGGGGCCACCCCCACCGGCAGCGCCACCGGCTCCTCCCCGTCCGGGACGGGCTACCCGGACCCGCCCGCCACGGGCACCGGGGCCGGGTTCGGGATGCCCGGCGACGGCGGCACCGCCACCCCCTCGGCCTCCGTCCCGACCGGCCCGGACGGCCCCTCCGCCACCGGCCCGACGGACGGCGCCGAGCCCTTCGCACCCGGCCCCGGCCCCACGGGACGGCACTCCGACGGCGCCCCCACGTACCCTGTGACCTCCCCGACCCCGGCCCGCTGACCCGAGGACCTCCCATGTCTGCGCACCACCCGGCCGGTGGGAAGGGGGCCGCCGCCACGCAGCCGCCTGCCGCCGGGCCCCTCCCCACCGGCGGCCCCGCCGCCCCGACACCCGCCGCCCCCACGGCCCCCACCACGACCGGCACCGGCGCCGGCCCGGTGCTGCCGGCCGCCGTGCCCTGGCCGCGGACCTCCGGCGACCCGGCGGGCGACCACCGGCCCGGGCACGGCACACCGGGCGGGCAGGACGGGCCCGACGGCCGCGACGGGGACCGGGACGGCGGGCCGGCCGGCCGGAGCGCCGCGCTCCTGCGGCGGCTGTCGGCCCGCGGGCCGCTGCTGCTCTCCCTGGGCCTGTTCCTCGCCTACGCCACCCTCAGCGTGCTCCGCTACCGCCGCATGGAGACCCTCTCCTGGGACCTCGGCATATTCGAGCAGGCCATCCGCGCCTACGCGCACCTCCAGGCGCCCGTGGCCGACCTCAAGGGGCCCGGCACCCACATCCTCGGCGACCACTTCAGCCCGATCACGGCCCTCATCGCGCCCTTCTACCGGCTCTTCCCCACCCCCGTGACCCTGCTCGTGGCGCAGGCGGTCCTGTTCGCCCTGTCCGCGCTGCCGGTCAGCCGGGCCGCGGTCCGGCTCCTCGGTCGGGGCCGGGGCCTGGCGGTGGGCCTCGCCTACGGCCTGTCCTGGGGCGTACAGAAGGCCGTGGACTTCGACTTCCACGAGATCTGCTTCGCGGTGGCCCTGCTCGCCTTCTCCCTGGAGGCCCTGCTCGCCGGCCGCCACCGGGCCGCCCTGTGGTGGGCGCTGCCGCTCGTCCTCGTCAAGGAGGACCTGGGGGTGACCCTGGCCGCGGTGGCCCTGGTGGTGGCCCTGCGGGCCCGGAGAAACGATCCGCGCACCGCCCGCCTGGCCCTGGCCACCGCCTTCTTCGGACTGCTGGCCGCCCTCGTGATCTTCAGCCTGGTGATCCCGGCCTTCAACACCGCCGGGGACTACGACTACTGGACCAAGCTCGACGGTCCCGGGCCGCTGGACGGGTGGGACACCAAGTTCCGCACCCTGCTGTGGATCCTGCTGCCCACCACCGGGCTGCTCGCCCTGCGCTCCCCGCTGCTGCTGGTGGCCCTGCCCACGGTGGGCTGGCGCTTCCTCTCCGGGGACGACCACTACTGGGGCACCGACTGGCACTACAGCGCCGTCCTCATGCCGGTCCTGGCGCTGGCCCTGGTGGACGCCGTGGACCGCGCCCGGCGCAGCCCGCGCCCCTGGCTGCGCTCCTCCGCCCAGCAGGCCCCGGCGGCCGTGGCCGCGGCGGCCCTGGCGTTGACGCCCTCGCTGCCGCTGGCCGCCCTCACCGAGGGCCGCACCTACGAGAAGAGCGCCCGGGTCACCGAGGTCGAGGCCCTGCTCGCGCGGATCCCGGACGGGGCGAGCGTGGAGGCGGACGTCGGCCCGATCGCCCGGCTCACCTCCCGCTGCCGGGTCTTCTGGATCGGCGGCACCAAGGGGGTGGTCCCGGACTGGATAGCCGTGGACAACTCCTCGGGCTGGATACCGGACCCGCGGGAGTACGCCCGTCAGCTGCACCCCGACGCCTCCTTCGTCCCCGCCGGAGCCGCCCACGGCTTCGTCCTGATGAAGCGGACCTGAGCCGCGGCCCGCACGGGCGGCGCGGAACGCACGGGCCACACGGGACGCACGCCGGAGGGCCCGGAACGCGAGACGCGTTCCGGGCCCTCCGGCGTACCGCCGGTCCCCTCGTCACCCCCGTGGCACGAGGGGAACCGGCTACTCGGTGGCGATGGCGGTGAGGACGTTCATCCGGCCGGCCCGGAAGGCCGGGACCAGGGCGGCGATCAGACCGACCAGGGCCGAACCGGCGAACACCCCGAGGATGGTCGGCCAGGGGATCTCCAGGACCCCCAGGCCCTCCAGGGCCAGGAGCTGCTGGGCGGTGGCCCCCCAGCCCATGCCCAGCCCGAGCCCGAGGAGGGCGCCGAACAGGGCGATGACCACGGACTCCAGCCGGATCATCCGGCGCAGCTGGCGGCGGGAGAGGCCGATGGCCCGCATCAGACCGATCTCCCGGGTCCGCTCCACCACCGACAGGGCCAGGGTGTTGACCACGCCCAGGACGGCGACCACGATCGCCAGGGCGAGCAGGCCGTAGACCATGTTCAGCAGCTGCCCCACCTGGTCCTTCAGGGCCTGCTTGTAGTCGGTCTGGTTGAGGACCTGGTACTGCGGGTACGCCTCGACGGCCTTCTTGAGCGCCGCGTAGGCGGTGTCGGCCTGCCCGTCGGCCGCCTTGGCCAGGAGCATGAACGGCCGCGGCATCTTCTCGGCGGGCAGGTGCCGCGCCGCCGTGGCCGTGGAGACGTACATGACGCCCTTGTCGAGGCTGCCGTCGTCGGAGGCGATGCCGCGGACGGTCAGTCGGGCGGTGTCGCCGCCGGCGAAGGCGACGGTGAGGGTGTCGCCCAGCTTCGTGCCGTGCTCCTCGGCGTACAGGGAGCCCACCACGATGGCGTCCTTGCCGTAGGCGGCGGCGTGGCTGCCCGCGACCATGTCCCGGCGCACGTCCTCGGCGTAGGAGGGGTCGGTGACCGAGAGGTTCTCCTTCGTGGCGGCGCCGGTACCGGTGACCTTCACGTCCACGCCGCGGTAGGCGGTGACGTGGGCCAGGCCGGGGACCTTGCGGACGGCCTGCTCGGTCTGCGGCATGACGGGCTGCCCGGTCTGGGACTGGAGGATGTAGTCCGCGCCCACGGAGCGGTCGAGCTCGTCGGTGGCGGAGGCCACCATCGAGGAGCCGACCACCGACAGGCAGGCCACCAGGGCCAGGCCGATCATCAGGGCCGCGCCGGTGGCGCCCGTCCGGCGCGGGTTGCGCAGGGCGTTGCGCTCGGCGAGCCGGCCCACCGGGCCGAAGGGCTTGAGCACGGCGGTGGAGAGCACCCGGACCACGACCCCGGCCAACAGCGGGCCGATCACGATGAATCCGATGAGGGTCAGGACCACGCCCAGGCCCAGCCACAGGGAGCCGGTGGACGCCTTCTCCGCGACGGCCGTCAGGTAGAGGCAGCCGGCGCCGGTGCCGGTGAGGAGCAGGCCGAGGACGGCGCGGACGGTGCCGGCCTTGCGGTCCATGGGGCTGCCGCTCTCCCGCAGCGCCGCCATGGGCGAGACCTTCCCGGCCCGGCGGGCCGGGATGTACGCGGCGATCACGGTGACGACCACGCCGAGGAAGATGCCGATCGCCGGGGTGGTCCAGGCGACGGTGAGGTCGTCGGTGGAGAGGTTCATGCCCATCTGGCCCATGAGTCGCATCAGGACCACGGCGAGACCGACCCCGGCGCCCACGCCGAGGAGGGAGCCGACGACGCCCAGGATGAGGGCCTCGGTGAGCACGGAGCGGTTGATCTGCTCGCGGCCGGCGCCGATGGCCCGCATCAGGCCGATCTCGCGGGTGCGCTGGGCCACCAGCATGGAGAAGGTGTTGAAGATCAGGAAGATGCCGACCAGCAGGGCGATCCCGGCGAAGCCGAGCATCACGTACTTCATGACGTCGAGGAACTCGCCCACGTCGGCGCGGTTGGCGTCGGCGGACTCCTTGGCCGTCTGAAGCTTGAACTCTCCGCCCAGGGCCCCGGCGAGGTTCTTCTTCAGCTGCTCGTCGGTCACGCCCTCGCGGGCGGTGACGTTGACGTGGGTGAAGGCGCCCGGGGCACCGAGCAGGGCCCGCTGGGCGGTCGGGGTGTCGAAGTAGACCACCGCGGCGCCGGGGTTGGTGACCGTGAAGGCGGCGATGCCGGTGATCCTGGCACGGGTGTCGCCGGTCACGGCGATGGTGCGCAGTTCGTCGCCCAGCTTCAGCCCGTGCTTGTCGGCGGTGTCGGCGTCGACCATCACCTCGGTGGGTCCGCGCGGGGCGTGCCCCGAGGTGATCTTCATGGACTTGAGCTCGTTGTCGTTCCAGTTCCCCGCGATGGTGGGGGCGCCGGTGGTGGAGCCCATGTTCTCGTTCTTCGCGTTGACGACGGTGACGGCCATGGACATCACCACGCCCTCGGCCGAGGCCGCGCCCGGTGCCTTCGCCGCCCGGTCCACGAGGGCGGCGGGCAGGGCCTCGGGCTTGGCGCTGCCGGGCATCTCGTCCCCGTCGCCCGCGTCCTTCGGGCTGACGGTGACGTTCGCGGAGGTGATCGCGAAGAGCTTGTCGAAGGTGGTGTTCATGGTGTCGGTGAACACCAGCGTGCCGCAGACGAAGGCCACCGACAGCAGCACCGCCACCGCCGAGAGCGCCATCCGGCCCTTGTGGGCGAGGAAGTTGCGGACCGAGGTCTTCCAGACGGTCATGAGGTCCGCCCGCGCGCGTCGAAGTCCTTCATGCGGTCGAGGACCTGATCGGCCGTCGGGGAGGACATCTCGTCCACGATCCGGCCGTCCGCCAGGTACAGCACCCGGTCCGCGTAGGAGGCGGCGACGGGGTCGTGGGTGACCATCACGATGGTCTGGCCCAGCTCGTCCACCGAGCGGCGCAGGAAGCCCAGTACCTCGGCGCCGGCGCGGGAGTCCAGGTTGCCCGTGGGTTCGTCGCCGAAGATGATCTCGGGTCGGGCCGCCAGGGCCCGGGCCACCGCCACCCGCTGCTGCTGGCCGCCGGAGAGCTGGGTGGGCCGGTGCTTGAGGCGGCCGGCCAGGCCGACGGTCTCCACGACCCGCTCCAGCCAGGCGCGGTCGGGCTTGCGGCCCGCGATGTCCATCGGCAGCGTGATGTTCTCCAGGGCGTTCAGCGTCGGCAGCAGGTTGAACGCCTGGAAGATGAAGCCGATGCGGTCCCGCCGCAGCTGCGTCAGCTTCTTGTCCTTCAGCCCGGTGATCTCGGTCTCGTCCAGGAAGATCTGCCCGCCGCTGACCGTGTCCAGCCCGGCCAGGCAGTGCATCAGCGTGGACTTGCCGGAGCCCGAGGGCCCCATGATCGCGGTGAACCGGCCCCGCATGATGTCCACGTCCACGTGGTCCAGGGCCACGACCCTGGTCTCCCCGGAGCCGTACGCCTTCACGACCTGGCGCGCCCGCGCCGCCACGGCCGTACGTCCGCCGGTACCCCCGTGCCGGGGAATGGTCACAGCCGTTGTCACGGTCTTCTCCTCTGGAATTCGTCCGTACTCACGTCGTCACTCACGTCGTCGTTCACGTCGTCTGCTCGCGTCGTCCACATGGCCGCCCGACCGGTCCTGCTCCGCTCGCGCGGCCTCGGCCAGTCTGGTCCGGAGCGGATGCCGGGCACCCTGGTGCCCGGCGGCGTATCCGTACGGGGGCTAGCCCCACCCCCCTGCTCGTAGGAACCAGTTAAGGGCCCGGGGATCCCCCGTCACCTCCTCCGCCGGGAGGAAGGGCCCCCTGTCCCTGCCTCCGGACATCCCCTAGGGGATGTCCGCCCCTCGGACCCCGGCGGCTCAGGGATTCCTTCCGGGGACCGCCGGTGAGAAGGTGTCCGGGGTCAACTGCGTGCACAGTGAAAGGATCTCGGTGGACACAGGAGAGCGCGGCGACGGAGCGGGTGAACGCACCGGGGGGACGGCGGGGGACGGCACCGCGGCACCCGACACCGACGCCCCCGGCGGCGGCGCGGAGGCGGGCACGCCGGGGCCCGCCGGCGAGAAGGCCGGAACTCCCCGGACCGGGGACGGCCGCACCGCCCCCGGCCGTCCCCTGGTCGCCGCCCTCATGCTCGGCATGGGCCTGGTCGCCCTGGAGGGCACCGTGGTGGCCACCGCGGTCCCCCAGATCGTCGGCGACCTCGGCGACTTCTCCCTCTTCTCCTGGCTGTTCACCGGCTACCTGCTGGCCGTCACCGTCACGCTGCCCGTCTACGGCAAGCTCTCGGACACCTTCGGCCGCAAACCCGTGCTCCTCTTCGGCACCGGCCTCTTCCTGGTCGGCTCACTGCTGTGCGCGGCCGCTTGGAGCATGACCGCCCTCATCGCCTTCCGGATCGTGCAGGGCCTGGGCGGCGGCGCCATCCAGGGGACCGTGCAGACCCTCGCCGCCGACCTCTACCCGCTCCGCGACCGCCCCCGCATCCAGGCCCGCCTCTCCAGTGTCTGGGCCTCCTCCGCCCTCGCCGGACCCGTCCTCGGCGGGCTCCTCGCCGCGTACGCCGACTGGCGTTGGATCTTCCTGCTCAACCTGCCCGTCGGCGCCCTGGCCCTCTGGCTCACCGCCCGCCACCTCCACGAGCCGGCCCGCCCCCGCGGCGGGCCCGTCCGCATCGACTGGGCCGGTTCGGCGGGCGTCTTCGCCTGCGGCGGCCTGCTCCTCTTCGCCCTGGTGCAGGGCGGGGTGGCCTGGCCCTGGTGGTCCTGGCAGACCGGGCTGCTGCTCGGCGGCGGCGCCCTGGCCGCCGTGTTCACCGGCTGGGCCGAACGCCGCGCCCCCGACCCGGTGCTGCCCGGCTGGGTGTGGCGCCGCCGCACCCTCGCCGCCGTCAGCCTGGCCATGGGCGCCCTCGGCCTGCTGATGGTCGCCCCCATGGTGTTCCTGCCGACCTACGCCCAGTCCGCGCTCGGACTCGGCCCGGTCGCCGCCGGGTTCGTGATGTCGGCCATGGTGCTGAGCTGGCCGGTCTCCGCGGCCTTCAGCCAGCACGTGTACCGGCGGATCGGGTTCCGGGACACCGCCGTCCTCGGCATCGTGCTGGCCGGGCTGTGCCTGGCGGCCTTCCCCCTGCTCCCCCATCCCGCCGAGCCCTGGCAGCCCGCCCTGCTGATGCTGGGCCTCGGCGCCGCCCTCGGCCTCTTCCAACTGCCGCTCATGGTGGGGGTGCAGTCCACGGTGGGCTGGGCGGAGCGCGGCACCACCACCGCTTCGGTGCTGTTCTGCCGGCAGGTGGGCCAGAGCGTGGGCGCGGCCGCCTTCGGGGCCGTCGCCAACGCCACCCTCACCGCCCGGCTCGCCGCCTCGGACACCCCCGGGCTCCCCGACCACCTCGACGAGGTCTCCCGCGCCCTGGCGGAGCCGGAGCGCCTGAGCGGGTCCGCCGCCGAGCAGTTGCGGGCCGCGGTGACGGCCGCCGTGGACCACGTGTACCTGGGGGCCGCCGCGGCCGCCGTCCTCGCCCTGCTGGTCCTCCTCGGCATGGCCCCGCGCCGGTTCCCCGTCCTGCCCGAGCACCGCGCCGAACCGGCCGCGTCCGCCGGCGCCGGGGACCGCCCCCGCACCGCCCGGCCCTGACCGCCCGACCCGACCGTGCGGCCCAGACCGTGCGGCCCCGACCGTCCGGGGCGGTCGTCGACCGGATCGCGAACGCCCGCCCCGCGCGCCCGGGTTGTACCCGACCCCCGGCAGCGGGTAGACCAGCGGGGAGGAACACTCCGGGGGGAGCGACACGATGGACGTACGGGCATGGGTGACGTTGGGGGCGGCGATCGCCGCCGCGGCCGGGGCGGTGGGGCTGGCCACCCGACGGGGACCGCTCCTCGGCAAGGACGGCCGGGTCTCCACTTCCCGCACCTTCGCCCTGCTGTGGTCGCTGGTGCTGGCCTGGATGCTGGTGACCCTGCTCGTGTACGCCCTCGCCGACGGACGCGGAATGGAGTGGTTCGGCGGCCCGGACGGCCCGCTGGACCCGATCACCCCGCTGTACCTGCTGCTGCTCGGCGGCCCCTACCTGGCGCACCTCGGCGCCAAGGAGATCGTCTCGGCCCGGGTCTCGGGCGGGCGCCTGGCGAAGCCGCGGGCGGCCGCCGGCGAGGACCGGCTGCGGGACCTCGTCCACGACGACACCGGCCGCACCGACCTCGCCGACTTCCAGTACGTCCTCTTCAACGCGGTCGCCCTGGCCTACGTGGTCGTGCCCTTCCTCTGCGACATCCGTCGCGGCCTGCCCGACCTGCCCGCCGAGATCGCGCTGCTGACGGGCGCGCCCGCCGCCGCCTACCTCGCCAACAAGGCCGTCAGCCGGCCCGTCCCCGTGATCACCGCCGTCACCCCGGGCCCCGGGGTGCTGGTCCTGTCCGGGGGCGGTTTCGTGCCCGCCGGACCGCTGCCCGACCCCGTCGCGGCCGCGCCCGCCGTCCTGGTGGACGGCAGCCCCGTGCCCGTCCTCGCGGCCGCCCCGGACCGGGTGGAGGCCGCCTGGGAACCGCCGCCGGGCGGCGTCGGCGCCCCCGTCTCGGTCCAGCTGGTCACCGCGGCCCAGCTGCTGAGCAACGTCTTCGTCCGGCCCCCGGACGCGCCGACCGGCCCGGCGGACGCGCCGCGCCCCGCCCCGGATCCCGTGGCCGCCCCCGGGCCCGAGCCGGTGCCCGCGCCACTGCCCGTGCCCGTACCCGCGCCCGAGGCGCTGCCCCTGAACTCGCCCGGTACGGCCCCGGAACGGCGCGTCGCAGGCGGCGGGGACACCGGCCCGGAGGCCGGCCCCGGCGGGATCAGTCCGCGCTCGGAGCGGCCCGGCCCGTGAGCGCCGCCAGGCTGGAGCGGACGTGGTCCATGTGCGCCCGCATCTCGTCCTGGGACTCGGCGTGCTCGCGCAGCAGCCGCTCGGTCTCCCGGACCACCCGCTCCTCGCGGACCCGGGCCCCGGCTATCAGCTCGGCCGCCCGCGCGTCCGCGTCCTCCTGCCCGTGCCGGGCGCTCTCCTCCGCCTCCGCGTAGGCGCGCCGGGCCTCCGCCAGGAGGTTGCGGCCCCGCTCCTCCAGCTCGGCCTCCCGGGCCGCACCGGCCGCCTCGCGGGCCGCGGCCTGCCGTTCCGCCGTGTCCCGCCGGTCGGCCTGCTCCTGCTCGTGGGCCGCCCACAGGGTGTCGGCCCGCTGCACCGTCTCCCGGAAGCCGTCGTGGGCCCGCGCCCGGACCTCGGCCGCCTCCCGGCGGGCCTGCGCCGCCAGGTCCTCGGCCTCGCGCCGGTCCTGCTCCAGCCGCTGCCGGGCCCGCACCTCGGTCTGCTCGCGCACCGCCGCCGCGTCCCGACGGGCCAGCTCCGCCACCCGTGCCGCGTGCGCGCCGGCGTCCGCCCGGGCCTCCGCCTCCACGGCGCGGGCCTCCCGGGACAGCTCCGCGGCCTCCTCGTGGGCCAGCGCCAGGATCCGCCGGGCCCGCTCGCTCAGCTCCTCGTAGGTGGGCTGGGACAGCCGCGCCACCTCCTCGCGGAGCCGGGCGGCCTCCTCCTCCAGCTGGGCCAGCAGGGCGCTCAGCCGGGCCTCCCGGGTCAGCGCCTCTTCTCGGGCCGACCCGAGCGCGGCCACCCGACGGTCCACGTCCGCCGGGCGGTACCCGCGGCCCCGGACGATCGCGAATCCCTGCGGCGAAACGGCTGCGCTCATTCTTGGAGGCCCCTCTCCCTGCGGACGGCTACGGCGGCGCACCGGGTGCGAGGACCCGGCGCCCCATGTCAAAAGGCCCCCGATCCGGTCCCCGGACGACCACATGTCGCGCAGAAGAGGACAGGTTCAGCGGCTCACGGTCAAGGATGCGCCATTTGGCGCCAGAAGCCAGAATCCGGACAGAGAAAACGACCGCCCCGGGATCCCTCTCGGAATCCGGAGCGGCCGCTCCTCACAGCCCCGGCGGCGCCGGAAGGGGCCTCCTACAGCAGGCCGTCCCACATCTGCTCCACCAGCACCGACCACCAGTTCTCCGGCCCCGCCAACGCGGCCGGATCCAGACCGGCGAGATTCGCCTGGAAATCGACGGTCCAGCGGCCCGCCTGCTCCGGGGTCAGGTGCAGCCGGAGCCGCCACATGTGCCCGAGCATCGCCAGCGAGCGCGCGAACTGCGGCAGGCTCGTGCTCACGAACTGCGGAGCCACGGAACCGCCGTCGGGCCCGGCCTCCACCGGTACGGCCACGATGTGCGCCGTCCCGTACTGCACGCACAGCGCCTTGCCGAAGTCGCTGCCGACCACCAGGTACGAACCGGCGTCCGGAGCCGCCCGCACGCCCCGCTGCGCCGCGAGTTCCGCCAGCGTCGGCACGGGCTGCCCCGGCACGGCCTGCGCCCAGAAGAACGGCCCGAAGTCCACCGGCAGACCGGCCACCACCAGGGTGTGCGCGACGAGGTCGGGCACCCCCTGCCGGGACACCGCCCGCTGGTCGAACCGGAACACGCCCTGCGGCCCGAAGGCCCCGGCCAGCTCCTGCCCGATGACCTCCATCGGCACCGCGGGCTGCAACGGCACCTGCGGCAGCGGCGCCCGCACCGGCGCGGGCCGCGCCGGGCCGTCCGCCACCTGGTGCAGCTCGCCCTGGTGCGTCAGGAGGTGCCGCATGCCCTGCTGCCGGCCCGCGTGGTCGGAGCCGTACGGGGCCACGCTCGTGATCCGCACCTGCGGCCAGGTCTCCCTGATCATGCGGGCGCAGTAGCCGCCCGGCAGTTCGCAGGAGGCCAGCTCGGTGTGCAGCTCCAGCACCTGCTGCGGGGGCACGTTCATGGCCCGCAGCTCGTGCAGGATCTGCCACTCCGGATGCGGGGTGCCCGGCGCGGAACGCCGGATCAGCTGCTGCTCGGAGCCGTCGGGAGCCCGGTACCGGAGCACGGCCTGGTACCCGGGACCGACCGTCGGCACCCCGGGGGCGCCCTGCGGGGCCCCGGCCGGACCGGGCGGCGGTACGGCGGCTCCCTGCGGCGCCCCGGGGGGACCGGGCGGGGCCGGGGGCTGCCCCGGACCACCGGGCGCACCCAGGACCGACGGGCCCGCGAGCATCGTCGCCGCGTGGTGCACGTCCCCACCGCCGGAACCCGGAGCACCCGGGGCAGCTCCGACGGGCCGCTCGGCCCCGGAAGCGGAACCGGGGGCGGAACCGCCACCGGAGTCACGGGCCGGGTCCGGTCCCGGGGCCGGCGGCAGCGCGCCGTCCACGGCCGGGCCGCCCACCACCGTGCGGGGCAGCCCGCTGCCGCCCTGCATCAGCGTCGTCTTGGCCTCCGGGGCGACCCCCGAGCCCGCCCGCGCCTCGTCCACGTCCGAACCGGACAGCGGCGGCGCGAAGACCGTGGCGGGCAGCGGCACCGACTCCTCCTCGGCGGAGCCCGTGTTCACGTCCGTACCGGCCCACGGGGTGTGACCCGAGGGGACCGGCGCGGCCCCGTCCACCGGACCGGCGGCACCGCCGGCACGCCCGGGATCGGGGAAGTCGGCCGTGTCGTCCGCCACGGGAGCCCCGAACGGCACGGTCACCTCGCCCGCGTCGCCGGCCCCGCTCCCGGAGGCGGAACGGACGGGGAACCCGGCGGCCGGGGTGTCCGCTTCGGAAGCGGCGGAAGCATCGGGGGCTGCCGGGGAAGTGAAAGCGGAATCCAGACCGGAAGCACCGCCGGAACCGGCCCCCGGACCCGGCCCGCCGGGGATGCCCGCCCGGTCGGCCGCCTCCTGGAGCCACTCCGGCGGGCTCAGCATGAAGGAGGTCTGCTCCGAGTCGATCCGCTGCGGCGGCACCGAGCTCTCCGCCTCGACCACCGGGGCGGCTCCGTACGCCTCCTCGAAGCGCCGGATCACCTCGCCCACGGGCAGCCCCGGCCACAGGGTGGCCTCACCGCTGTCGCGGGCGATCACCAGCCGCTGCCGGCCGCCGCCGGACACCGGGCCGTTCGGACGGTCCTCCGCCCACACCACGAAGCCGAGCCCGAACTCCCGGACCCGCACCTCCCGGTGCTGGTAGGCGGGCACGTCGCCGTTGACCCATTCCTCGGCGCGCTCCTGCGCCTGCGCGAACGTCACCACCGCGTCATCGCCCCTCGACCGGGACCACGCGCGCGAAGCCGCCGTCCACCATCAGACCCGCCACCGTCTCCAGCTCCGCCGGACTGCCCGCCAACCGCTCCAGGAAGGCGTCGAAATCGGCGCCGCAGGGCAGCAGCAGCCGCTCCACCCGCTCCTGCACCGACCAGCCGTCCCGGTCCCGCGCGTCGTCGAAGAGGCAGAACCACACCGAACCCGCGCCGTCCCCGCGCACCTTCACCGCGACCAGACCGCCCTGGACGTAGCCCACGGCCAGGAAGTCCTTGGTCAGGTGGTCGCGCAGACACTTGTTGGCGTACACGAGGTCGTTGACCGCCGCCTCCTCGCGCACCGTGAAGAACGGCTGGTCCACCAGCAGTCCCAGCTCCGCGTCGAGCGCCACGCCCGCCGGGGCACAACCACCGGCGGCCTTCAGGAAGGAACGGTACGCCTCGGGCAGCCGGTACCCCAGGTCCTCCTCGACCCCCTGCACCTGCTGTTCCGAGACCGCCACGCCCGACCGGGGCAGCAGGAAGTGCGCGGGCCGCCGCTCCTGGAGCGGGCGCGTGCCCCTCTTCTCGTGGTCCACCACCGCCGAGGCCAGGCCGGCGTGGTGTCGCAGCAGGGCCTTCACCTCCGCGGGGACCAGCTCCAGGCGGCGCGTGTCCGCCACGTGGTGCCACAGCCAGCCGTGCGGGGTGGCCACCGGGGGCACCGACTCCCACAGCTCGTGCCCCGAGGCGTGCAGGGCGGCGTTCGCCGACACGTAGTCCGTCAGCCGCAGCTCGTCCGCGCCGAAGCCCTCCGGGGGCTCGGCGATCTCCACGGCAGCGCGCGCGTACGGCGAGAAGTCCGGACGGCCGCTGCCGTCCATCCGCACGCCCCCGGGGAACCGCGCAGCACGGACCGGGTCCGGAAACTGCACGACCTGCCCGGAGTACGCGGCATTGGGTGGCACGGCCTGCTGCCCGAGCCGACCTGTCGTCATGGCGGTAGCCCCCTGCTGGATCTGGCTGGTTCCGCACAGCCTATGCGCTCGCGCAAGACCCCCCGCCTCCCCGCACACCCACCTCGCCGGCACGACCGGGAACATCCGAATTGGTACGAAAATTCGACCCCGCTTCCGCACGGCAGACGACATTTGGCAATCTGTCCCACGGCACGGGGGCGTGCTCGACGGAACGGAACGGCACCGCGGGCCACGGGAGGGACAGCACCACCATGCACAACACGGCGACACGAACCGGCCGCACCGGCCACGGCGACGAGGACCACGCCGACGGCACCACCGGAGACCCGCGCCTGCGTTGGAACGAAGCGGGCGGCCCCGTCCCGGCCCACGCTCCCGTCCTCCGCTTCCGCCGCGACGGCATCCTCCCCACCGTGGCCGCCGCCCTCTCGGTGCGCGGCGAGACCCTCACCGGCACCGCCGCCAAGGGCGACCGGCCCCCCGTCCTGCACCCGCTCGTCCAGGACTTCCTGGACACCCTGGCCACCGCCCAGCGGGAACGCTTCACCGGCCGATGTCCCGAGGCCCTCCTGCTGTCCCGGCACCTCGCCGCCGTCGAGGGCGCCCGCAGCAAGCGCGCCTCCCGCAAGCCCCTCACCCACGGCGAGGCCCGCCGCTCGCTCCGCCAGGCCCGCCTCACCGCCCGCCGGATCCGCGAGGACGGCGACCCCCTGCACGGCAGCTACGCCCCGCCCTGCCGCTCCTGCGACGCGATGCTCGCCCACTTCGGCGTCCGTCCCGTGGACCTCACCGCCACCGACCCCGCCACGAAGGGCTGACCGCCGCCATGCGCCGACCCGCCAGCGGCACCGCGGCCGCCTCCTACGACCGCTCCTCCGCGACCCGCTTCCCCGTCTCCGTGGACGCCACCCTGCGCACCGCCGGCTGGCAGCCCGGGCGCTGGGACATCAAGCAGGCCGAGTACTGGGCGGACGCCCTCCGCGACCACACCACCCCGGCCGGGCACCGGCACACGGTCTTCCCCGCGGCCGTCGAGGCGTGGGCCGAGTTCGGGGGCCTGACCCTGACCGCCTCCGGGCCCGGACGGCAGATAGCCCCGACCCCGGTGCGGATCGACCCCCTGACCGGGCTGCACCTGGCCCGCACCTTCAACGACCTGGGCCGCGCGCTCGACACCACGGTCTGCCCGCTGGGCACCGAGGCGGACGGCCGGGCGCACCTGGCCATCGACGCCACGGGGCGCGTCTACTCCGTGGACGACACCGGCGACTGGTACCTGGGCGCCCACATCGACGAGGCCCTCGGGACCCTGCTCACCGGTCTCCAGCCGGTCCGCCTCACCACCTGACGGGTCCGGCGCCCGCTCAGGCGGCCTCCTCCGGATCGGCCTCGGCGCGGTCCCGTACGGATGCGACGGGCGGGGCCGGCAGCACCGCCGACACCCGGAAGCCGCCCGCGTCGGTCGGGCCGGAGACGAAGACGCCGCCCAGCCCGAGGACCCGTTCCCGCATGCCCACCAGTCCGTTGCCGCCGCTGGGCAGCGCGGCGGCGGCGCAGCCGGGGCCGCCGTCCGGGAGTCCGTTCTCCACCTGCATGGCGACCTCGGCCCCGCGGTGCGCCAGCCGTACCGTGACCGCCGCGCCCGCGGCGTGCTTGTGGCAGTTGGTCAGGGCCTCCTGCACCACGCGGAAGGCGGTCTGCTCCACCTCCGGCGGGTAGCCGCGCACCGCTCCGTGGACCTCCAGCACCACCGCCATGCCCGCCGCCCGGGACTGCCCCACCAGCGCCTCGATCTCCGCCAGCGCCGGCCCGTCGCCGGGAGCGTCCGGCGGCGCGGCGGGGACGGCCGCGGGTCGCGCGACCGGGGGCCGCTTCGGCTCGCCGGCGCGCAGCACGCCCAGCATCTCCCGCAGCTCGGTGAGGGCCTGTCGGCCCATGTCCCCGACCAGCGCGGCGTTGCGGGCGGCCTTGACCGGGTCCTTGCCCGCCACCGCCTCCAGGGCCGCCGCGTGGACCACCATCAGGCTCACCCGGTGTGCCACCACGTCGTGCATCTCCCGGGCGATCCGCGTCCGCTCCTCGGTGCGCGCCCACTCGGCCCGTTCCTCCGCACGGTCCGCGAGCAGGGACAGCTCCCGCTCCAGCGAATCCGCACGCTCCTGCAAACTCTCCATGAGCCGGCGCCGGGCTCCTATGTACAGCCCCAGCAGCACCGGCGGCACCGTCAGCGCCACCGCCATGAACGCGGACAGGACCATCACGTAGCCCCGCTCGGCGTCCACGTCCCCCTGGGTGCGCACGTACGTCACGACGAAGGAGCCCGCCAGCGACATGGAGGCCAGCACCGCGGTCACCCGGCGCGGCACCTCCGAGGCGGCGAGGGTGTAGAGGCCCACGATGGCCAGCAGGAAGCCCATGACGGCCGGGGTGACGGCGATCCCGACGAGGACCACGGCCACCGGCCACCGGCGGCGCAGGACCAGGGTCGCGCCCACCACCAGGCCGAACAGCACCCCCACGGCCACCGGGACGGACGCGTCCCGGGCGAAGCCGACCCCTTCCAGGGCGCACTCCAGGGAGGAGACCGCCCCCAGTCCGATGTCGAGCGCGGCGCTCCGCCGCCGTTCCCACCACAGCGGTCCGGCCCGGCCCGCCCCCGCCCGCTCTGCCCCCGTACCGGTCATGCCGCCAGCCTACGGGCGGCCCCCCGCACCCGTGCGACCGGAAATCCTGCGAACGCGCGGCCGCACGGGGCACGCGCCGGTCACCGGAGGGCGTCGCACCGTCGCGTCGGAGGCACCTGGTGCGGCATAGTAGGGGCGGTTGACCCGATCAAGAGGGCGTGATGTCCTGATTGATCGGAAATTATCCCCCGTAGTGTAATTGGCAGCACAATGGCTTTTGGTGCCATTAGGTTCGGGTTCGAGTCCTGACGGGGGAGCCCATCGCATCCGGGTCCCGACTTCACGGTCGGGACCCGCGCTCGTTTGAAGGGTGTAACCCCCCGGTATCCTTCGGTCGTCCACCCCCGAAGCCGAAGGGCACACCCGTGAGCGCCAACCGCCCGGCAGCCGTCGTCGTACTCGCAGCGGGTGAGGGCACCCGCATGAAATCGGCCACCCCGAAGGTCCTGCACGAGATCTGCGGCCGCACCCTCGTGGGCCACGTGGTCGCCGCCTCCCGCGAGCTGGACCCCCAGCACCTCGTCGTGGTCGTCGGCCACGCCCGCGAGCAGGTCACCGCGCACCTGGCCGAGGCGGACGCCGGGGTCCGCACCGCGGTGCAGTACGAGCAGAACGGCACCGGGCACGCGGTCCGGATGGCGCTCGAAGAGCTCGGCGGGTCCGTGGACGGGACCGTCGTCGTGGTCTGCGGGGACACCCCGCTGCTGACCGGCGAGACCCTGCGCACGCTCACCGGGACCCACGAGGCCGACGGCAACGCCGTCACCGTGCTCACCGCCGAGGTGCCCGACTCCACCGGCTACGGCCGCATCGTCCGGGACGCCGCCACCGGCGCCGTCACCGCGATCGTCGAGCACAAGGACGCCTCCGAGGCCCAGCGGGCGATCCGCGAGATCAACTCCGGGGTGTTCGCCTTCGACGGCAAGCTCCTGGCGGAGGCCCTCGGCCGGGTCCGCACGGACAACAGCCAGGGCGAGGAGTACCTCACCGACGTGCTGGGGATCCTGCGCGAGGCCGGCCACCGGGTGGGCGCGGCCGTCGGCCGGGACCACCGCGAGATCCTGGGCATCAACAACCGCGTGCAGCTCGCGGAGGCCCGCGCCCTGCTGAACGCGCGCCTGCTGGAGCGGGCCATGCTCGCGGGCGTGACGGTCGTGGACCCCGGCAGCACCTTCGTGGACGTCACGGTCACCTTCGGCCAGGACGCGCTGATCCACCCGGGCACCCAGCTCCACGGGGCCACGCACATCGCGGAGGGCGCCGAGGTCGGCCCGAACACGCGCCTGAAGGACACCCGGGTGGGCGAGGGCGCGCGGGTGGACAACACCGTCGCCGACCGCGCGGTGATCGGCGCGGGCGCCAACGTCGGCCCGTTCACCTACCTGCGACCGGGCACCGACCTGGGCCCGAAGTCGAAGGCCGGCGCCTTCGTGGAGATGAAGAACGCCACGGTGGGCGAGGGCTCGAAGGTCCCGCACCTGTCCTACGTGGGCGACGCGACCATCGGCGACTTCTCGAACATCGGCGCCGCCAGCGTCTTCGTGAACTACGACGGCGAGAAGAAGCACCACACCACGGTCGGCTCCCACTGCCGGACCGGTTCGGACAACATGTTTGTGGCTCCGGTCACGGTCGGGGACGGCGCCTACACGGCCGCCGGCTCGGTGATCACCAAGGACGTGCCGGCCGGTGCGCTGGCCGTCGCCCGGGGCCAGCAGCGGAATATCGAGGGCTGGGTGGCCCGCAAGCGTCCGGGAAGCGCCGCCGCTCAGGCGGCCCAGTCGGCGGGGCAGCCCACCGCCGACGAAGTCTGACCGGAAACAGGTACGCCGCTGACGGCGTACCGTGATAGGTGCACGCAATTCGGCTGGCTCACCGCGCGCGGGACGGACGCGCACGGGGGCGCAGCAGCAATCAACACGTCTGAGGAGACAGTGCTGTGACCGGGATCAAGACGACCGGCGAGAAGAAGCTGATGCTCTTCTCCGGCCGCGCCCACCCCGAGCTGGCCGAGGAGGTCGCGCACCAGCTGGGTGTCGGTCTCGTGCCGACGAAGGCCTTCGACTTCGCGAACGGTGAGATCTACGTCCGCTTCGAGGAGTCCGCGCGCGGCGCCGACTGCTTCCTGATGCAGAGCCACACGGCTCCCATCAACAAGTGGGTCATGGAGCAGCTGATCATGATCGACGCGCTGAAGCGCGCGTCGGCGCGATCCATCACCGTGATCATCCCCTCCTACGGCTACGCCCGTCAGGACAAGAAGCACAAGGGTCGCGAGCCGATCTCGGCCCGCCTGGTGGCGGACCTGCTAAAGACGGCCGGCGCCGACCGCATCCTGACGGTCGACCTGCACACCGACCAGATCCAGGGCTTCTTCGACGGCCCGGTGGACCACCTCTCGGCCCTCCCGGTCCTCGCGGACTACGTGGGCGCCAAGGTGGACCGCACCAAGCTGACCGTGGTCTCCCCCGACGCCGGCCGCGTGCGCGTGGCCGACCGCTGGTGCGACCGTCTGGACGCCCCGCTGGCCATCGTGCACAAGCGGCGCGACAAGGACGTGGCGAACCAGGTCACGGTCCACGAGGTCGTCGGCGAGGTCCGCGGCCGGGTCTGCGTCCTGGTGGACGACATGATCGACACCGGTGGCACCATCTGCGCCGCGGCCGAGGCGCTCTTCGCGCACGGCGCCGAGGACGTCATCGTGACGGCGACGCACGGCATCCTGTCGGGCCCCGCCGCGGACCGTCTGAAGAACTCGAAGGTGAGCGAGTTCGTGTTCACGAACACGCTGCCCGACCCCTCCGACCTGGAGCTGGACAAGATCACGGTGCTGTCCATCGCCCCGATGGTCGCCCGCGCGGTCCGCGAGGTCTTCGAGGACGGCTCGGTGACCTCGCTCTTCGAGGAGCAGCAGTAGCTCCCGCGGGCTCCGGCCCGTGCGGTCCACCGGGGCCGCGATAGATCCTTTTGGGTGCGGCCTCCCGGCCGGGTAGACTCCACGAGTTGCTCGGCGAGGGAGGCCGCACCTTTGTGTGCGGGTGCTCCGTTATCGACGCGCTCTTCGTAGCAGGCCGTTCAGGCCGGGTGACTCCAGTTCCGTTTCCGTCACCCCACGAGGAGTGAGCATGTCCGAGGTCAAGCTTTCCGCCGTTCTCCGTGACACCTTCGGCAAGGGCTCCGCCCGCCAGGCCCGTCGCACCGCGCAGACCCCCGCCGTCATCTACGGCCACGGCACCGCCCCGAAGCACGTCTCCGTCGAGGCCCACGGCCTGATGATGGCCCTGAAGACCCCGAACGTCCTGATCTCCCTGGACATCGCGGGCGACGGCAACGAGCTGGTCATCCCCAAGGCCATCCAGCGCCACCCGCTGAAGCCGGTCATCAACCACGTCGACTTCCTGATCGTCAAGAAGGGCGAGAAGGTCACCGTCGAGGTTCCGGTCGTCACCGAGGGCGAGCTGGCCGCCGGCGGCAACCTGCTGGAGACCCTCCTCACCACCGTCTCCGTCGAGGCCGAGGCCACCCACATCCCGACCGAGGTCACCGTCTCCATCGCGGGCCTGGAGGCCGGTGCCACCGTGCACGCCTCCGACCTGGTCCTCCCGAAGGGCACCACCCTGGCCGTGGACGGCGAGACCCCCGTCCTGCAGGTCGTGGCCCCGCAGGCCGAGGAGCCGGCCGCCGAGGCCGCCGAGGGCGACGAGGCCTGAGCCTCCCCTTCCCGTTGCCGATCGACCGCCGTCCGGCTCCACTGGAGCGGGACGGCGGTCGTTCCATGTGAGGAGCCTGACATGTCGGACGACGCGGCCCCCTGGCTGATCGTGGGGCTGGGCAACCCGGGACCGGAGTACGCGGGGAACCGCCACAACATCGGTTTCATGGTGGTGGACCTGCTGGCGGAGCGGATGCGCGGCAAGTTCAAGGCCCACAAGGCGCGGGCCCAGGTCGTGGAGGGCCGGATCGGCCCGCCCGGCCCGGCGAACCGTCGCGTGGTGCTGGCCAAGCCCCTGTCGTACATGAACCTGTCCGGGGGCCCGGTGACGGCCCTCCGGGACTTCTACAAGGTGCCCGTGGAGCGGATCGTCGCCGTCCACGACGAGCTGGACATCGACTACGCGACCCTGCGGCTGAAGCTCGGCGGCGGGGACAACGGGCACAACGGCCTGAAGTCGATGACGAAGTCGATGGGCCCGGAGTACCACCGGGTGCGCTGCGGGATCGGGCGGCCGCCCGGCCGCATGCAGGTCGCGGACTTCGTGCTCAAGGACTTCTCGTCCACCGAGCGCAAGGAGCTGGACTGGTTCGTGGACCGGTCCGCCGACGCCGTGGAGTGCCTGGTGACGGAGGGCCTGGAACGGGCCCAGTCCTCGTACAACTCCTGAGCCGTCCGGCCCCGACGACGCGAGAGCCCCCGCCCCCCTCCTGCGAGGGGGGCGGGGGCTCTCGTGCGTGCCGGGGCGGGTCAGCCGGTGTTGCGGAGACCGGCGGCCACGCCGTTGACGGTGAGCAGCAGGGCCCGGGAGAGCAGCGGGTCGGGCTCCTCCCCGCGGGCGGCGGCGGCCCGCTGCCGGGCGAGCAGCGAGACCTGGAGGTAGGAGATCGGGTCCAGGTAGGCGTCGCGGACCGAGAAGGTCTGCTGGAGCACCGGCTGGGAGTCCAGCAGCTCCTCCCCGCCGGTGATGCGGAGGACCTCGCGGACGGTCAGCTCGTGCTCGGCCTCGATGAGGGCGAACACGTGCTTGAGGTCCTCGGGCACCAGGGTGTCGACGTAGTGGCGGGCGATCCGCAGGTCCGTCTTGGCCAGCGTCATCTCGACGTTGGAGAGGAAGTTGCGGAAGAAGTGCCAGCGCTCGCCCATCTCCGTCAGGACGTCCTCGTGACCGGCCTCGCGGAGGGCCTTGAGGCCCGAGCCGACGCCGAACCAGCCCGGGACGATCTGGCGGGACTGGGTCCAGCCGAACACCCACGGGATGGCGCGGAGGCCGTCGAGCCCGGCACCGGAGTCGGGCCGGCGGGAGGGCCGGGAGCCGAGGTGCAGGTCGGCGAGCTGGTCGACGGGGGTGGCGGCGAAGAAGTACGCCGGCAGGTCGGGGTCCTCGACCAGGCGCCGGTACGCGGAGTGCGCGGCGTCCGAGACGATGTCCATGGCCGTGTCCCAGCGGGTCAGGGCCTCGTCGGACTGGCGCGGCGCGGTGTGCAGGGCGGAGGCCTGCAGGGTCGCGGCGACGGTCAGTTCGAGGTTCTCGCGGGCCAGGGACGGCACCAGGTACTTGTCGGAGATGACCTCGCCCTGCTCCGTGACCTTGATCTCGCCCTCCAGGGTGCCCCAGGGCTGGGCGAGGATCGCGTCGTGGGAGGGGCCGCCGCCGCGGCCGACGGTGCCGCCGCGGCCGTGGAAGAGGCGCAGCCGGACCCCGTAGCGATGGGCGACGTCGCGGAGCCGGCGCTGCGCGCGGTGGATCTCCCACTGGCTCGTGGTGATGCCGCCGAACTTGCTGGAGTCGGAGTAGCCGAGCATGACCTCCTGGACGTCCCCGCGGAGGGAGACCAGGCGGCGGTAGGAGGGGTCGGCGAGCATCTCGTCGAGGATGACGTCGGCGGCGCGCAGCTCGTCCGTGGTCTCCAGGAGCGGCACGATGCCGATCTTGGCCCAGCCGGCGTGCAGGTCGACGAGTCCGGCCTCGCGGGCCAGCAGGGCCGCGGCGAAGACGTCGTCGGCGCCCTGGCACATCGAGATGATGTACGACTCGATGACCTCGGGGCCGAACTTCTCGAAGGCCTCCTTGACGGTGCCGAAGACGCCCAGGGTCTTCAGTCCGGCGGCGTCGAGGGGGGCCGGGGTCGGCGCGAGCGGACGGCGGGAGCGGAGCTCCTTCGCGAGGAGCTTCTGCCGGTACTCGCGGGGCATGTCGGCGTAGCGCCAGGACTCCTCGCCGAGGCGGTCGAAGAGCTGCCCGAGGGCGTGGTGGTGGGCGTCGGCGTGCTCGCGGACGTCCATGGTGGCGAGCTGGAGGCCGAAGGCCGCCAGGGTGCGGATGGTGCGGTCCATCCGGCCGTCGGCGAAGAGGCCGCCGCGGTGCTCGCGCAGGGAGCTCTGGATGAGGGTGAGGTCGTGCAGCAGCTCGGTGGTGCCGAGGTAGTCGCGGCCGTCCTCGTGGGGGGTGCCCTTGGCCAGGCGTTCGCGGGTGTTGAGCAGCTTCTGCCGGATGCAGGTGGCCTTGAGCCGGTAGGGCTCCTCGGCGTTCAGGCGCTTGTAGCGGGGGCTGATCTCCGGGAGCCGGTCGAGGTCCGCCCGGAGGGAGTCGAGCAGCTCCTCCGTGGCCCCCGCGTAGCGGATGGAGTTCGAGAGGAGTCCGCGGAGGAAGTCGACGAGCTCCAGCGCGTCGGTGATGCCGTGCTCGTGCTGGAGGATCAGGACCTCGCGGGTCACGTCGGGGGTGACGTTGGGGTTGCCGTCGCGGTCACCGCCGATCCAGGTGCCGAAGGTGAGCGGGCGGGTGCCCGGCGGCAGCTCGACGCCGACGCGGCGGAGCTCGGCGGCCAGGTCCTCCAGGACGTCGCCGACGGCGCCGGCGTGCAGCTCGTCGAGGTAGTAGATCGCGTTGCGCGCCTCGTCGGCGGGCTCGGGGCGGGAGACCCGGAGCTCGTCGGTCTGCCAGACGAGGTCGATGTTCTCGGCGAGCCGCAGGTCGTGGCGGCGGCGCTCCCCGGCGCCGCTGACGGGCTCCTCCAGGAGGGCCGCGATGCGGCGCAGCTTGTTGAGGACGCTGCGCCGGGCCGCCTCGGTGGGGTGCGCGGTGAAGACGGGGCGCACGTTGAGGTTGCGCACGGTCTCGCGCAGGTGCTCGGGATCGGCGTCCTTGAGCATGTCGGCGGTCCGGGCGAGGAGACCGCCCTCGGCCGCGCGGTGGGCGCGCAGTTCCTTGCCGCGGTGCACCTGCTCGGTGACGTTGGCGAGGTGGAAGTACGTGGAGAAGGCACGGACCAGCTTGGCGGCCGTCTCCAGGTCGGTGTCGCCGAGCAGTTCCGCGGCGGCCTCGCCGTCGGTGCGGGTCAGGGCGCGGACCCGCTCGACGAGGTCAAGGAGGTCCTGACCCTCCTGGCGGACGAGGGTCTCGCCGAGGAGGTCGCCGAGGCGGCGGATGTCGGCGCGCAGCTCTGCGTTGCCGGTGGTGTTCTGGTCAGCACTGCTCACAGGTGCGGCTCCTTGCAGTGTTCGAGCGCTACTGGAGGTGGGCTCCGGGGTGGTGCGGCCGTGGCCGCGGGCTGTCCTCCTGGTGCGTGGGTGTTGCCGCCAGGTGTGCAGCCCCGGGCTGCCCGTGCGGACCGCGCTGTCCGACGCGACCAAGGATAGGTGGCGCGCGGGAGGCTACCGGTCATGTCTTGAGGGGTGGACGAGTCACCCTTGCCGGATGCCGGCGCCCTGGGATACTTACGTGGCCGTAGGTTACGGAACCGTAGCCTCGGCTTCCTGCCGCTTCCGACACCCATGTACAGGGGATGCCCGATGACGATCAGCCCGGACGTGCTCGAAGACGCCGCGGAGGGGGCCCGGCCGCCGGAACCGCCGCTCTCGGCGACCCGCGGCGGTGAGAGCAAGCGGTCGGTGGAGCAGGTGGCGCTGCTGCTGTTCATCACCGTGCCGTTCCTGGCGCTGGCTGCCGCCGTACCGCTGGCGTGGGGCTGGGGGGTGAGCTGGCTGGACCTGGGCCTGATGGTCTTCATGTACTTCTGGGCCTGCCACGGCATCACGATCGGCTTCCACCGCTACTTCACGCACGGCTCCTTCAAGGCGAAGCGGCCGCTGCGGATCGTGCTGGCGATCATGGGCTCGATGGCGGTGGAGGGGCCGCTGGTGCGCTGGGTCGCCGACCACCGCAAGCACCACAAGTTCTCCGACGCGGAGGGCGACCCGCACTCGCCGTGGCGGTTCGGGGAGACCGTGCCCGCCCTGATGAAGGGCCTGTGGTGGGCCCACATCGGTTGGCTCTTCGACGAGGAGCAGACGGACCAGCAGAAGTACGCGCCGGACCTCATCAAGGACCCGGCGATCCGGCGGATCAGCCGCGACTTCGTCTTCTGGACCATGCTGTCGCTGGCGATCCCGCCGCTGGTCGGCGGTCTGGTGACGATGTCCTGGTGGGGCGCGTTCACGGCGTTCTTCTGGGGCTCGCTGGTGCGCGTGGCGCTGTTGCACCATGTGACCTGGTCCATCAACTCGATCTGCCACGCGGTGGGCAAGCGGCCGTTCAAGTCGCGGGACCGCTCCGGCAACGTCTGGTGGCTCGCGGTGCTCTCCTGCGGCGAGTCCTGGCACAACCTGCACCACGCCGACCCGACCTCCGCCCGGCACGGCGTGCTGCGCGGTCAGGTGGACTCCAGCGCGCGTCTGATCAGGTGGTTCGAGCTCGCGGGCTGGGCCTCCGACGTGCGGTGGCCCTCGGAGTCGCGCATCGATGCCCGACGCAGGGACAAGGCCGCGAACGCGGCATGATGGACGACGTGGCGATCGACAGCGGCATTTCCAGTGACAAGCCCCGGCGCGGCCGCCGGGTCCGAATGACCGGCGCGGAGCGGCGTCAGCAGCTGCTGGACATCGGTCGCACCCTCTTCGCGGAGAAGGGCTTCGAAGGCACCTCGGTGGAGGAGATCGCGGCCAAGGCCGGCGTGTCCAAGCCGGTGGTGTACGAGCACTTCGGCGGCAAGGAGGGCCTGTACGCGGTCGTGGTCGACCGGGAGATGCGGCAGCTGCTCGACGGGGTGACCGGGGCGCTCACCGCCGGGCACCCCCGGGAGCTCCTGGAGCAGGCGGCGTTCGCGCTGCTCGACTACATCGAGAGCTACACGGACGGCTTCCGGATCCTGGTGCGGGACTCCCCCGTGGCCCAGTCCACGGGCACCTTCGCCTCCCTCATCAGCGACATCGCCACCCAGGTGGAGGACATCCTCGGGCTGGAGTTCAAGGCGCGCGGCTTCGACCCGAAGCTGGCCCCGCTGTACGCCCAGGCGCTGGTCGGCATGGTGGCCCTGACCGGCCAGTGGTGGCTGGAGACCCGCCGCCCGAAGAAGGCCGAGGTCGCCGCCCACCTGGTGAACCTGGCCTGGCACGGGCTGGACGGCCTGGAAGCCAAGCCCCGACTGATGGGCCACCGCAAGAACTGACCCACCCGCCGGCCCCGCCTCGATCGCCGGCGGGGCCGCAGATGTGGGGCCGCCCCACCGATGCGCTCCCTCGCCGCACGAGCCGGGTGGGGCTCCCCATCGAGTGCGGCTCGTGGAGGGGCCCGACCGCCGTTCCGGCCGGCCGCTACGGCTCGCTCACCCCTCCGTCCAGCCCGCCGGACCCGCGCCGAACGACGGACGGGACCACCCACTCCAGCCCCGCCGGCGCTTGAGGCGGTTCGTGAGCCGTGCCGGACCACCGGCACCGGCACCCTCCGGCCCGCGCGGCGATCGAGCGCATCGGTGAGGCGCGCCCGCCGACCGGTCCCGGCCCACCCCCGCACCCCGCACCCCGCACCCCGAGCCCCGAGCCCCGAGCCCCCGCAGGGGACCGGTGAGGCCGCCGAAGGTTGTACGCGGGCGATCTTCTTTTTCTCCCGCCGGGGCGACTAGCCTCCGATCGGGGCTCCGTCAGGTTCCGCGCACCTCGTCACCCGAACCGGCGGATCCCTCCGCATCCGCGGAACCGCAGGGCCCGCTCCGCGCGTCAGGAACGGCGCGGGGCAAGGGGGGCCGAGGGGGCCGCATCGACCCGCACCGACCCGAGCGCACGGTTTCCGGCCGCCCGCCGCACCCCCCACTCCCGCACGTCCACCACCATCCACCAGGGGGATTCCTTTGAAGCACTCGCGCACCACGCGCAGGGCCCGCGTCGCGGCCTGCACCGCGATCGCTCTCGCCGCGGGCGCCCTGTTCGCCGGTCCCGCCGCGGCCTCGGGGGCCGCGGACGGACCGCACGGTTCCGTCCAGCGCACCGCCCCGAAGGCGGACCCGCGGTCCGACGTGGACCTGCCCCGCCAGACCGCCCGCGGCACCTTCCGGTCCGCCGCGGCCGCGGCCCCGCTCCGGTTCGACGCGGACCGGGACGGCGAGGCCGACCAGCTGTACCTGGCCATCGACGGGAACTACTACGTGGCCCCGGGCGCCGGCGGCGAGGACGTGGAGTTCTCCCTCGGCCAGAACGCGAGCCTGGACTACAAGGACGTCATCCCGGTCGGCAAGCTCGACGGGGACGCCTACCACGACCTGTTGACCCTCTCGACGGACGGCAAGCTCTCGCTGTTCCGCGGCACCGACTCCTTCGGGACCTCCACCACGGCCGCCTGGACGGGTGCCGGCTGGAACATCTACAACAAGGTGTTCTCCCCCGGCGACCTCACCGGTGACGGCCGGGCCGACGTCCTGGCCCGCGACCACGGCGGCGTCCTGTGGATCTACAAGAACAACGGCACCGTCTCCCGCCCCTTCGACTCGCGGGTGAAGGTCGGCGCCGGCTGGCAGTACTACGACCACCTGATCGGCACCAACGACGTCAACGGCGACGGGATCGCCGACCTCGCCGCCCGGGACACCACCGGCAACCTCTACACCTACCTGGGGACGGGCAACACCCTCGCCCCGTTCAAGGCCGCCGTGAAGGTCGGCACCGGCTGGAACATCTACAACCAGGTCGTCGGCACCGACGACCTGAACGGCGACGGCCTCGGCGACCTGATCGGCCGCACCACCGCCGGTCAGCTGTACGTCTACTACGCGACCGGCTCCGGCACCTGGACGGCCCGCGCGGCCGGCGCCCCCGACCTGAGCTTCGTCACCCAGTTCGCGGCGCAGGGCGGGGTGCCCGCCTTCCAGCGGGCCGACACCATCGCCCGGGACTCCGCGGGCACCCTGTGGTGGTACTACTCCAAGAACAACGGCACGCTGAGCAAGCGCCAGCAGATCAGCGACCCGGGCGGCTGGAAGGACGCGAAGATCACCCTGGCCTCCGCCCTCGGCCGGTACAACGCCTCCGACCTGGTCGAGGTCGCCGGGACCAAGCTGTACGTGAACGGCAAGCCGCTCACCTCGGGCTGGGACATCTACAACCACCTGGTCGGCGCGGGCGACCTCAGCGGCGACGGCAAGGGCGACCTGCTGGCCCGCGACAAGTCCGGGGTGCTCTGGCTCCACCAGGGCAACGGCTCCGCCACCGGCTTCTCCGCGCGCGTGAAGATCGGCGCGGGCTGGGGCGCCTTCACCAAGCTCAGCGGCGCCGGCGACCTGACCGGCGACGGCCGGGGCGACCTGCTGGCCCGCGACGGCGCCGGCAACCTCTTCGTCTACCCGGGCACCGGGCAGGCCGGGGCGCCGTTCGCCAAGCCCATCAAGACGGGCACCGGCTTCAACATCTACAAGCAGCTCCTGGTGGCCGGTGACCTGACCGGCGACGGCCGCGCGGACCTGCTGGCCACGGACGCCTCGGGCGTCCTGTACCGCTACGACTCGTACGGCAACGCGAAGCTCACCGCTCGCGCGAAGATCGGCACGGGTTACCAGATCTACCCGAACATGTACTAATTTTCGGCGGTGCCCCTCTCCGGACCGGAGCGGGGCACCGTTGTGCCTTCATCAGGGGGGAACCTGTGTCACCCAAGCATCTCGGCCGCACCGCGGCCTGCACCGCGGTCGCGCTGGCCGCGGGCGCGCTGCTGAGCGCCCCGGCGGTCGCCGCGGAGCGGGCCGGGGACCGGCCGCAGCGCACCGTACTGCCCGCCACCCCGCCGGGGTGGGAGCAGCCGGTGGACCGGCCGGTGCGCGCCGCCCAGGCGGGCGAGGCCCGCTCCGGCGCGGTCGCGGCGGCCGCCCGCGCGGTCGCCCCGCGCTTCGACCCGAACGGGGACGGCTTCCCGGACGTCCTGTACCGCGCGGTCGACGGCAAGTACTACGACGCCCCCGGCGGCAACTCCCGCCACACCGCCTACGGGGTGGGCATCGGGCTGCGCGAGGACTTCGCGTACAAGGACGTGATCCCGGTCGGCCGTCTCGACGGCGACTCCCGCACCGACCTGCTGACGCTGACCGCGGACGGTGCCCTCCAGCTCTTCCCCGGCGCCTCGAAGTCCGCCACGCGGACCTCGGCCACCTGGACGGGGCGCGGCTGGCAGACCTACAACAAGGTGTTCTCGCCCGGCGACCTGACCAAGGACGGCAAGGCCGACCTGCTGGCGCGCACCTACAACGGGGCCCTGTACCTCTACCCGAGCACGGGCGAGGCGCGGACCCCGTACAAGGACCGCGTGCTCGTCGGCGCGGGCTGGGGCGCCTTCGACCAGCTGGTCGGCGTCAACGACGTGACCGGCGACGGGATCGCGGACGTGGTCGCCCGGACCGCGGGCGGCGACCTCTACACCTACCCGGGCACCGGCAGGAAGTCGGAGCCGTTCGGGGCGCGGAAGAAGGCCGGTCACGGCTACCAGATCTACAACCAGCTCGTGGGCGTGGACGACCGCGACGGCGACGGCGTCGGCGACCTGGTGGGTCGCACCACGGGCGGGTCCACGTACCTGTACCGCGGCGACGGCAAGGGCGGTTTCCGGGCCCGCGAGACCACGGGCAGCGGCTGGTACCTGGCGCGCGTGTTCGGCGCCCAGGGCGGCATGGCCGACACCGGCCGGAACGACCTGCTGGCGCGGGACTCCGCGGGCACCCTGTGGTGGTACTACGGGGCCAACAACGGTCTGCTCGGCCCGCGCAAGCAGCTGAGCGACCGGGGTGGTTGGAAGGGCGCCACGCTGACGTACGTGTCCTCGCTGGACGGCGACAACGACGCGGACATCCTGGAGCTGTGGAACAACCACCTTTACATCGAGGGCCGTGACATCGGCTCGGGATGGGCGGCGTACAACGCCATCCTCGGGGCCGGCGACCTGAACGGCGACGGCCGCGCCGACCTGCTGGCCCGCGACAAGGCCGGCGGGGCGATGTACCTGTACCGCGGCAACGGCAAGGGCGGGGTCTCCGCGCGGCTGAAGGTCGGCTCGGGCTGGGGCGGCTTCACCAAGCTGACCGGCGCCGGTGACCTGACCGGCGACGGCCGCGCCGACCTGGTGGCCCGGGACCGGTCCGGCAACCTCTACCTGTACGCGGGCACCGGTTCGGCCTCGGCCCCGTTCAAGGGCAAGGTCCGCATCGGCACCGGCTACAACGCCTACCGCCACCTGGTGGTGACCGGTGACCTGACCGGTGACGGCCGCGCCGACCTGGTCGCCACGGACTCCTCGGGCAACCTGTGGCGCTACGCCTCCTACGGCAACGGCAAGCTGACCGCCCGCGCGAAGATCGGCACGGGATACGGGATCTACCCGAACCTGTACTGACGCGCCCGGTCCGCGCACGCGGCCCGCGCAGGGTGCCCCGTCCCGGATCTCCGGGGCGGGGCACCGTCGTGTCGGGCGCGGGCTCAGGTGGTGGGGGTGTCGAGCTGGGTGTCCGGCAGCGGCTTCCCCTCGACGCCGAGGACGCGTTCCCCGTCGAGGAGCCAGCCGGTGCCGTCGCGGACGAACCTCAGCTCGTGCCGGAGCACGTATTCGGTCGCGGCGGGGTCCCGGTCGGCGGGGCCGCCGAAGAAGAGGCTGGTGTGCTCCGTGACCTCAAGGGTGGCGTCGTCGCCGTCCACCGTGGCCGTGTCGACGGTGACCTCCACGGTCGCCTCGCGGTAGCCGCCGTCCTTCTTCGCGTGCGCGTCGCCGCGGGCCATCAGCTCGGTGGCGTCGGCCCGGAACTCCTCGCGCAGCCCCTTGGTCAGCGGGGCCGTGGCCACCGCGGCGAGGGCGGTCCGGGAGCGCTCGGTGGTGAGCAGGTCGGCGCGGAGGCGGAGGTGTTCGCGGCCCACCTCCGTCAGGGCCTTGCGGTCCTCGGCGGGGGCGGCATCGCCCTCCGCCGTCGAGCAGCCGGTGAGCAGGGCGAGGGCGAGGGCCGCCGGAACGAGGGCGGTGCGGGTCGGCTGGTGCACGGGTGCCTCCTGGATGCCTGACTGGTCACGATCATGGACACGTCGCGCCGGTCGGTCGGTTTCACGGAGCGGGAACGCGTTCTGGATGCGCACAAGCAAGCCATCCGGGACATCCGGGGCGACCGCCCGGCGGAGCCGACCGGGCGGGGACGCGCAGGCCGAAAAGCCGTGGCCCGATCGTGACAGGAACTGACGGATAAACACTTCAGTCACCGCCGTTTGCAGATGTACGCTGCACCCACCAATCCCGGGGGGGATGACGCCGCTCGCGCGCGCCGCACCGACGTGCCCGCGCATGCCCGAGCCCGCGAACCCATGTCCCGGCGCCGCATTTTCCGTCCCAGGGGGGACTTTGAACATCCTGCGCCACAAGCGCCTGGGCGGCCTCGCCGCCGCCACCGCCGTCGCGGCCCTCGCCGCCGGCACCCTGATCTCCGCCCCGGCCGTCGCCGCCGGGACCCCGGACGCCCCGCACGGCACCACCGAGGCCGTCGTCCCGGAGTCGGGCCCGCTGTCCGGCCCGCTGCTGCCCCGTGAGGCCCGGCGCGGCGCGTTCGCCGCCGCCGCGCAGGCCGCCCCGCGCCTGGACGCGGACGGCGACGGCATCCACGACCTGCTCTACCGCGCGCCCGACGGCCGCTACTACGTGAACCCCAGCGGCTCCGACGAGCACTTCGAGTACACCGTCGGCGACCAGGCCGGTTCCGTGGAGTACAAGGACGTCATCCCGGTCGGCAAGCAGGACCAGGACGACCTGACCGACCTGGTCACGCTCTCCAACGACGGCGTCCTGGAGCTCTTCCGCGGCAACGGCCGCTACGGCACGGAGACCTGGAGCACCTGGTCCGGCAAGGGCTGGAACGCGTACAACAAGGTCCTCGCCCCGGGCGACCTGACCGGCGACGGCCGCGCGGACCTGCTGGCCCGCACCCCCGGCGGCACCCTGTACCTGTACCAGGCCACCGGCAACCCCGCCGCCCCGTTCGCCTCCGCCCTGAAGATCGGGGCCGGTTGGCAGGGCTACGACCAGCTGATCGGCGTCTCGGACCTGAACGGCGACGGCCGCGCGGACCTGCTCGCCCGGACCACGGGCGGCGACCTCTACCGCTACCTGGGCACCGGCAAGGCGTCCGCGCCCTTCGCCGCCGCGGTGAAGATCGGCTTCGGCTACCAGGTCTACAACCAGATCACCGGCCTGGACGACTACGACGGCGACGGCTCGGCCGAGCTGTTCGCCCGCGCCCTCTCCGGTCAGACCTACATCTACAAGGGCAACGGCAAGGGCGGACTGTCCCCGCGCTACACCAGCTCGAAGGGGTACGAGTCGGTCCGCCTCTTCGCGGGCCAGGGCGGCAACCCCGACTTCGGCCGCAACGACCTGATGGGCCGGGACTCCGCGGGCACCCTGTGGTGGTACCACCCCAAGGGCAACGGCACCCTCGCCGCCCGCCAGAAGATCTCGGACACCGGCGGCTGGAAGACGGCCAAGATCACCTGGGCCTCCTCGCTCGACCGCCGGAACGACACCGACATCGCCGAGGTCGCCAACGGCGGCCGCCTGTACGTCAACGGCGACCAGATCAGCGCGGGCTGGGGGATCTACAACACCCTCATCGGCCCGGGTGACCTGAGCGGCGACGGCCGGGGCGACCTGCTCGCCCGCGACGGCGCCGGGGTGCTGTACCTCTACCCGGGCAACGGCCAGGCCACCGGCTTCGCCTCGCGCGTCAGGATCGGCGCCGGCTGGGGCGGCTTCACCAAGCTGACCGGCGCGGGCGACCTCACCGGGGACGGCCGGGGCGACCTGGTCGCCCGCGACGGATCCGGCCGCCTCTACCTGTACGCCGGCACCGGCAACCCGAAGGCCCCCTTCAAGGCCAAGGTGAAGATCGGCACCGGCTACCAGGTCTACCGCCAGCTCGTCGTGACCGGCGACCTCACGGGGGACGGCCGCGCCGACCTCGTCGCCACCGACTCCGCGGGCAACCTGTGGCGCTACGACGCGTACGGCAGCGGCAAGCTGACCGCCCGGGTCAAGATCGGCACCGGTTACGGGACCTACCCGAACCTCTACTGACACGGGGCGCGTCCGCCGGGCCGGAGCCGGCCCGGCGGACCCCTGAGCTCCACCCGAACCATCTGCACGAAGCCCCTGGGGGGACTGTGAACACCCTGCGCCACAAGCGCCTCTCCCGTATCGCCACCTGCACCGCGCTGGCCATCGCCGCCGGTACCGCCCTCGCGACCCCGGCCGCCGCCGAGCCCGTGGCCCCCGGGGCCCCCGCCGCCCGGAGCGCCGCCGAGCAGCGGACCCCGCAGCCCACCGGGGTGCTCCCCGAGGCCCGCCGCGGCGGCCTCGCGGCCCGCGCCGCCGGTGCGGCCCCGCTCTTCGACCTGAACGGCGACGGCCGCAACGAGCTGCTCTACCGCACGGGCGCCGACCACGTCCTCAAGACCTGGACGAGCGACGACACCCCCTTCACCACCCCGCTGTACGAGGACTCCGCCTACAAGGACCTGATCCCGGTCGGCGACCTGGACCAGGACGGCAGCCCCGAGCTGCTGGCCCTGACCGTGACCGGCGAGCTGTCCCTGGCCACCGCGTCCACCAGCGGCTTCGGCTACACGGAGTGGACCGGCAAGGGCTGGCAGGTCTACAACAAGGTGCTCGGCGCCGGCGACCTGACCGGCGACGGCCGCCCGGACGTGCTGGCCCGCAAGCACAACGGCGAGCTGTACCTCTACGCCGGCCGCGGCACCCTCTACGGCGAGCCGTTCCGCGCCGCCGTCAAGGTGGGCGCCGGTTGGCAGACGTACGACCAGATCGTCGCGGGCGGCGACCTGAACGCCGACGGCACCGGCGACCTGGTGGCCCGCACGCCGGCGGGCGACCTGTACTTCTACAAGGGCACCCGCAGCGCCGCCGCCCCCTTCGCGAAGCCGGTGAAGATCGGCACCGGCTGGGGCATCTACAACCAGCTCCTGAACCTGGGCGACGCCAACGGCGACGGCGACTCCGAGATCCTGGCCCGCGACGTCTCCGGCACCACCTGGTACTACGCGGGCAACGGCAACGGCACCCTCGCCGCCCGCCAGAAGTCCGGCACCAACTGGCAGTGGACCAACCTCTTCGCCGGCCAGGGCGGCGTCCCCGCCCACGGCAAGAAGCGCCTGGTCGGCCGCAACACCGCCAACACCCTCTACGTGTACGGGACCAGCGCGAACGGCGCCCTCAGCGCGCGCGAGAAGTGGAGCGACGACGGAGGCTGGCCGGACTTCGCCCCGATCACCAGCGCCTCCTCGATGAACGACAGCCTGTGGGGCTCGTTCATGTACGTCTACCAGGGCCGGCTCCACCACGAGAACGACGACCTCGGCGCGGGCTGGGGCGCGTTCAACGCCCTCGTGGGCCCCGGCGACCTGAGCGGGGACGGCAAGGGCGACCTGCTGGCCCGCGACAGGTCCGGGGTGCTGTGGCTCTACCGCGGCAACGGCCGGGGCACCGCCGTGGGCAGCAAGTCGAAGATCGGCGCGGGCTGGGGCGGCTTCGACCGGCTGCTCGGCGGCGGCGACTTCACCGGCGACGGCCGGGCCGACCTGATCGCGCGGACCACGGGCGGCACCCTGTACGTGTACCCCGGCACCGGCAACGCCTCGGCCCCCTTCGGCGCCAAGGTCAAGATCGGCACCGGCTTCGGCGTCTACAACAAGATGGCCTCGCCCGGCGACATGAACGGCGACGGTCGGGCGGACCTGGTGGGTACGGACTCCCAGGGCAACGCCTACCGTTACGTCACCACCGGTCTGGGCGGCGCCTCGACCCTGTCGAAGCGCGTGCTGCTCGGTGGCGGTTGGAACACCTACAAGAACCTGTACTGAGTCGGCACGTCCCAGGGGGGACCGTGAACACCCTGCGCCACAAGCGATTCGGCCGCATAGCGGCCTGCACCGCGCTCGCCCTCGCCGCCGGACCGGTCTTCGCCGGTCCGGCGGCGGCCGGGCCCGTCGTCCCGCCGAAGCCCCCGGAGGCCCGGCAGGAGCTGCGCACCCCGCTGCCCACCGGCAGCCTGCCCACCGCGCGTCGCGAGGCCCTGACCGCCCGCGGGCCGCTGGCACCCGCCCGGTTCGACGTGAACGGGGACGGCAACAACGACCTGCTGTACCGGACGCTCGGCAACAGCTACCTGCTGAAGACGTTCGCGCAGGAGGACAAGCAGGTCACGGTCCCCGCCGGGGAACCCGGGGAGACCCTGCGCGACGTCGTCCCGGTGGGGAACACCACCGGTTCCGCACAGCCCGAGGTGCTCACGCTGAGCACCACCGGGAAGCTGTCGCTGTACCAGGTGGAGAAGGGCGGCTCGTTCACCTCGCAGGGGTGGAGCGGCCGCGGCTGGACCGTCTACAACAAGGTGGTCGGCCCCGGTGACCTGACCGGGGACGGCAAGCCGGACCTGCTGGCCCGCACGCCCGGCGGCGAGCTGTACCTGTACCCGGGCACCGGGGCGGGCTACGGGGCCGCCCCGTTCGGGGCCCGGGTGAGGATCGGGGCGGGCTGGGGCGCGTACGACCAGCTCGTGGCGGTCGGGGACACCGACGGCGACGGGCACGGCGACCTCGTGGCCCGGACCCCGGGCGGCGCGCTGTACCACTACGCGGGCACCGGCAGCCGGACGGCCCCGTTCCGCGCCAAGGTCCAGGTGGGCTCCGGCTGGCAGATCTACAACCAGCTGTTCTCGCTGGGCGACGGCGAGGTCCTGGGCCGGGACCTCGCCGGCACGGTCTGGCTGTACGTCCCGCTGGGGGACGGCCGGCTGGCCCCGCGCAAGCAGTTCGGCACCCGCTGGCAGTACACCACCCTCTTCTCGGGGCAGGGCGGCACCTCCGCCCACGGCAAGTACCAGCTGATCGCCCGGGACACGGCGAACACGCTGTACGAGTACACGGGCCGGATGAACGGCGCCTTCTTCCCGCGGGAGAAGGCCAGTTCGGACGGCGGCTGGCCGGACCACGCGCCGATCGTGTTCGCCTCCTCGGTGACGAGCGCGGGCTACGGCTCCTTCCTGTACGTCTTCCAGGGCCACCTGTACAACGGCGACAGCCACGTCGGCGGCGGCTGGGACATCTACAACCACGTCACGGGCGTCGGCGACCTGAGCGGCGACGGCATCGGTGACCTGGTGGCCCGCGACAGGGCGGGGGTGCTGTGGCTCTACCGCAGCACCGGCACCGGCTCGACCTTCGCCACCCGTGTGAGGATCGGCGCGGGCTGGGGCGGTTTCGACCGGCTCTTCGGCGCCGGCGACCTGACCGGGGACGGCCGGGCCGACCTGATCGCACGGACCACGGGCGGCACCCTGTACGTGTACCCCGGCACCGGCAACGCCTCGGCCCCCTTCGCCGCCAAGGTCAAGATCGGCACGGGCTTCCACATCTACGGCAAGCTCGCCTCTCCCGGCGACATCACCGGGGACGGCCGCGCCGACCTGATCGGCGTGGACTCCGCGGGCAAGGCGTACCGGTACTCCGCGACCGGCCTGGGCGGCATGTCCACCCTGTCCGGACGGAGCCTGCTGGGCGGCGGCTGGAACATCTACAAGGGCCTGCACTGACGGCTCCCCCGCCCCACCCGTACGACGGCGCCCCGCTCCCGGTCCTCCGGGGGCGGGGCGCCGTCGCGTGCGGTGCCGGTGGGCGTCAGGACTCCTTGACCGCCACCGCGAACAGCCGGCGGAAGGGCAGCACGGTCCCGGCGGGGCCCGGCGGGTACGCCTCGCGGAGCCGGGCGCGGTAGGCGTCGAGGAACTCCTCCCGGGCCGTCGGGTCCCCGGCGAGGGCGGTCAGGACGGGGCGCAGGGCGGTGCCCTTGACCCAGTCGAGCACGGGGTCCGGTCCGGTGAGCAGGTGCAGGTAGGTGGTCTCCCAGACGTCGGCGGCGCAGCCGTGGCCGGTGAGGAGGGCGTGGTAGTCGAGGGGTTCGAGGACGGGCTCGGGGCGCGGCAGGGCGTCCGGGTCGAGCCGGTCCCGCCAGCGCGGCTCGGCGCAGAGCTCGCGGAGCAGCCGGTGGGTGGGGGCGCGGAAGTTGCCGGGGACCTGGAAGGCGAGGACCCCGCCGGGGCGGAGGGCGGCGATCCAGGCGGGGAAGGAGTGCTGGTGGCCGGGGACCCACTGGAGGGCGGCGTTGGAGACGATCAGGTCGTAGGGGCCGTCGGGGCGCCAGTCGGCGAGGTCGGCGTGCCGGAAGTCGAGGCCGCCGCCGCCGGGGGTGGGCCCGGCGTGGTCGCGGTCGGCGGCGGCGAGCATCTCGGGGGAGTTGTCGAAGCCGGTGACGCGGGCGGTGGGCCAGCGGTCGGTGAGCAGGGCGGTGACGTTGCCGGGGCCGCAGCCGAGGTCGGCGACGCGGGGGGCCCGCGTCCCGGATCCGTACCCCCGTACCGGATCCCGGACGCGGGCGAGCAGGTCCCGGAAGGGCCTGCCGCGGTGGTCCGCGTGGCGGAGGTACTGGGCCGGGTCCCAGGTGGGCGGGGTGGTGCCGGTCCCGGCGGGTGCGGCGGGTGCGGTGGGATCGGACGCCATGGGGCCCTCCTCGGGCACGCGAACAGCACAGAGCGGGACGGAACGGCACTTCTCCGGCCCCTTGCTCCCCTATGATCACCCCAGTTTTATCTTGACGTCAAGAGACTTCATATCGACAGACCCTTTACACTGATCGGCATGGAGGACGAGGTCGACCGACTGGTCGCGGCATGGCGGCGGGAACGCCCTGACCTCGACGTGGAACCGCTCGAAGTGCTGAGCCGCGTCAGCAGGCTCGCGCGCCACCTCGACCGCGCCCGCCGGCTCGCCTTCGCCGAGCACGGACTGGAGCCCTGGGAGTTCGACGTGCTCACCTCGCTCCGCCGCGCCGGGGAGCCCTACCAGCTCTCCCCCGGGCAGCTGCTCACCCAGACCCTGGTCACCTCGGGCACCATGACCAACCGCATCGACCGGCTCGCCAAGAAGGGCCTGGTCGAGCGGCTGCCCGACCCCAACGACCGCCGGGGGGTCCTGGTCCGGCTCACCGCCGAGGGGCGGGACCGCGCGGACCAGGCCCTCGCCGGACTCCTCGACCAGGAGCGCGCCATCCTGGCGCAGCTGCCCCGGGCCCAGCGGATGGAGCTGGCGGGCCTGCTACGCCAGCTGACCGCTCCGTTCGACAACATCCCCGGGTAGTTCCACGGGTCGCACCCCGGCCCGCCGGGCCAGGGCCACCGCGGCCAGGGTGGAGTGCACGCCCAGCTTGCCCAGGACGTTCTGCATGTGGGTGCGGACGGTGTGCGGGGACAGGAAGAGCCGCGCCGCCACGTCCTTGCGGTTGAGCCCCGCCACCATGCAGCGCAGCACCTCGTGCTCGCGCGGGGTCAGGGACTCCACCAGCCGCTCGCTGTCCGTGCGGGTCTTGCGGGCCGCGGTCAGCTCCCGCAGCACTCCCGTCAGCAGCGCGGGCGGCAGGTGCGTCTCCTCCCGGAGCACGCCCCGGATCACCGCGAGCAGCCGGGACAGCGAACAGTCCTTCGCCACCCACCCGGAGGCCCCGGCCTGCAGGGCCATCGCGGCCCGCCGCGGATCGTCCCGCTCGGCGAGGACCACGGTGCGGACCGCGGGTTGCCCCGCGCGCACCCCGGCGACCAGGGCGATCCCGTCCCCGGAGGGCACGGCCGGCGCCGAGCCGTTGGGCTGGGCCGGGATCCGGACCGGCCCGGCGGCCCCCGGCGGACCACTGCCCAGATCGGCGTCCACGAGCAGGACGTCGTACCGGCGGCCCTCCGCGACGCCCCGTTCCAGACAGCGCAGCGCGGCGGGACCGCTGCCCGCCGCGGACACGTCCACATCGGGCTCGGCCGCCAGCGCGGCGGCCAGGGATTCGGCGAAAATACGGTGGTCGTCGACGACGAGAACCCGGATACGAACCACAGACACCCCCATGGGTCGGGGAACGGAGAGGCGCGGGTACGACGCCCGGCCCGGAGCTGGTTGGATCAGCAGTGGCCACGGCCGCCGCCGCAACTGGACTGCTACCCCGGCCCGGACGTCGTACCCGACTGTCTCGACCCCTGAATCAACACCGGCCCCCACCGGTGTCGAGCATCAGCGTAGGGCCCGGCGCGCTCGGGGGTTGGCCGAATCCCGGAAGTTCCTCCCGGGGATTTTTCCGGCGGTTCGCGGCAACTCCCCTGAACGGTACGGGCGCTGTTCCGCGGACGGACATCTTCCGGCCCGGCCCGTGGCCGAAACCGGGCCCCGCGGCACGGGGTGTCGGAAGCCTCCGGCACGGGGTGTCGGGCGGTGTGCCGGGACGGACCGCCGCCCCACACGACGCCCCGCCCGACACCCCGTCCGCCGGCGCGCCCCGACACGGACCGGCCCCGTCGGCCGCCTCAGACCCCGTCGGCCGCCTCCGCCTCCCGGCGCAGCGCGAACTCCCAGGCGTCCGAGACGATCCCGGCCAGGTCCGACCGGGTCGGGATCCAGCCCAGCCGCTCCCGGGCGGTGTCCGCCGCCGCCACCAGTACCGCCGGGTCCCCGGCCCGCCGCGGCGCCACCACCTCCGGGACCGGCCGACCGGTCACCTTGCGGACCGTCTCGATGACCTCGCGCACCGAGAAGCCGTTGCCGTTGCCCAGGTTGCACACCAGGTGCTCCCCGGCCGCGGCGGCCTCCAGGGCCGACAGGTGGGCCCCGGCCAGGTCGGCCACGTGGATGTAGTCCCGCACGCAGGTGCCGTCCGGGGTCGGGTAGTCGTCGCCGAAGACGTTGATGTGCGGGCGCTGCCCCAGCGCCACCTGGAGCACCAGCGGGATCAGGTGGGTCTCCGGGTCGTGCCGCTCGCCGAACTCCCGGTAGGCGCCGGCCACGTTGAAGTACCGCAGCGAGACGGCCGCCAGCCCGTGGGCCGCGCACTCCCCCGCGATCATGTGGTCCACGGCCAGCTTGGAGGCCCCGTACGGGTTGGTGGGCGCCGTCACGGAGGTCTCCGTCAGGCGGCCGTCCCCGGGCTCGCCGTAGGTCGCGGCGGTGGAGGAGAACACCAGCTTGCGCACCCCCGCGTCCCGCATCGCGGTCAGCAGCTCCAGGGTGCCGCCCACGTTGTTGGCCCAGTACTTGCCCGGATCGGCCACCGACTCGCCGACCTGCGAGGAGGCCGCGAAGTGGAGCACGGCGTCGTAGGAGGGGTCGAGGTGGCGGGCGGCGTCCTGGATGCGGCCGTCGATGAGCCGCGCCCCGGCGGGGACACCGGCCCGGAAGCCGGTGGAGAGGTCGTCGAGGACGGTCACCTCGTGCCCCGCCTCCAGCAGGTGGGCCGCCACGACGCTGCCCACGTATCCGGCTCCGCCGGTGACCAGGTACTTGTTCACTTGCTCGCCTCTCAGGAAGAACGCACTCGGTACACACGCTCCGCCCGGCGCCCGAGGCCCGGGGGAACGGCGGCTTGCCGGAAGGCCGCCGCCCGGTGAAGAGCGCGCGGCGGTCCCGACGGCGCGGTGCGACCCGGTGGTCCGGTGCGTCCCGGCAGTTCCGCCGGGGCAGAGGCTACTCCCGGGAGCCGGGCTGTCCGGGCACGGAAGCCCGGTCCAGGAGGCCGGTCCGGGCCGCCAGGGCGGCCGCCTCCAGCCGCGATCCGACGCCGAGCTTCATGAGTACCCGCTGGACATGTGTGCGGGCTGTGCTGGGGGCGATGCCCATGCCCGCGGCGATCAGCCGGGTGTCCTCGCCCTCGGCCACCCGCACCAGCACCTCGACCTCGCGCGGGGTGAGGAGCTGGAGCAGCCGGCTGCCCTCGTCGTCGGGCTGGGCGGCGGGGTTGAGCAGCTCCGCGAAGGCGCTCTGGAGCAGCTGCGGGGCGACCGCCGCCTCCCCCGCGCGGGCCTTGGCCAGGGCGCGTTCCACGCCCTCGATGCGCTCGTCCTGGCGGACGTACCCGCAGGCGCCCGCGGCGAAGGCGGCCGCGATGCCGCGGGGGCTCGGGACCGGGCCGAGGACCACCACGGCGATCTGCGGGCGCTCCCTGCGGATCCGGACGATGGGCTCGAAGACGCCCGGTTCGGCGGGGGTGGCGGTGCCCAGCAGGCACACCTCCGGGGCCCTGCTGATCACCAGCTCGGCCGCGCCCGCCGCGGGCGCCGCCGCGGCCAGCACGCGGTGCCCGCGCAGCTTGAGGGCAGAGGCCAGTGCCTCGGCCAGCAGCCGGTGTTCGTCGACCACCATGACCCGTACGCCCATCCGGCCCCACCCCCGACTCTTCTGCCCCGGCAAGCTACACGCTTGTTCGACGCCGTGGGCCGGTTACCGGCGAGAAGCCCCCGGAAGGCCGAAGGGGACGCCTTCCGTTGCCGGAAGACGCCCCCCAGGATCCGTGCGGGCCGGGCTCAGCCCGCCTTGAAGCCCGCGAAGAGGAAGTCGCGCTCGGCGTCCTCCGGCCGGTACGGCTTGTCGATCAGGACCTCCGAGGCGAAGAACCAGCCCTTGTGGTACCGGACTTCGGCGAAGTTGGAGGAGAAGCCGGTTTCCACCGAACGAGTGGCGGAGTCGGCCGGGTTCTCCAGCAGCAGGGTCTCCTTCATCGTCTTGGGGTCGATGCTGACCACCTGACCGCCCGCGTTGTACGGGGGCCACTTGTAGGCGATGAGGTTCGGTCCGTCCATGCGGAGCGGGAAGACCGAGTAGCGGGAGCCGGCGTCGGCGCGGTCGCCGGTCTGCTTGCCGGTGGCGAGGTCGAAGGAGACGATCTCGTTGGTGCGGTCGTACTTGCCCGCGGTGTCGTCGTGCTCGGCGGTGGGCAGGTAGATCCGACCGTTGCCGACGGCGTACTTGTTGCAGGTCTCGACGCCGGTGCCGCTGGAGCAGTTGGGCGCGTACAGGCCCTTGGCCAGGCCGATGCGGGCCCTCAGGGCGCCGGTGCGGTCGTCCACCGAGAAGATGTCGCTGATCTTGCCGCTGTTGTTGAGGTCGGTGGAGACCACCAGCGGACGGGCCGAGAGGATCTGCGCCCACTGGATGCCCTGGGGCATCCGGTAGCTGCCGCGGGGGGCGCCGGTGGTCTCGTCCAGGGACTGGGCGAGCAGGTACTGGCTGCCGTAGTCCCCGCACTTGCGGATCACGGCGAGGCCGTCACCGCCGCCGTAGCCCATGTCGTAGCAGTTCTCGGCGTCGGCCTTGGGCACCCACAGGGACTTGCCGTCGGCCAGGCTCCAGGCGGCGCCGCCGGCGAGACCGCCCGCGGCCACCGTCTTGCGGGTGAGGGTGATCTCCTTGAAGTCGGTCTTCTCGTCCCCGCTGTTGCCGCCCTTGGCGGAGCCCTTCCACAGCAGCTTGCCCGCGGCCAGGTCCAGCGCGGCCACCTCGGAGCAGCCCTGCCGGTCGTACTTGTCCTTGCGCGCGGCGGGCTCGAAGGCGATGGCCGTCCTGTCCCCGTACACCTGCTTCGCGGCGGCGCACAGCTGACCGGGCAGTTCGACCGTCCACTTGGGCTTCATGGTGGCGAGGTCGTAGCCGACGATCTCGCGGATGCCGGTCTTGGCGTAGACCGAGTCGGTCAGCCAGGAGCCGGCGACGTTGTGGAGGCGCTCGATCTTGGGCTGGGGCTCCTTGTGGACCAGCTTGGCCTTGGTGTCGGCCGGGGCCTTCTCCACGGCCGCCCCGACCGCCGGGGCCCCGTCGCCGGAGCCTCCGCCGCCGGAGCCCTCCTTGCCGTCCTCGCCCTTGCCGTCCCCGCCCGTGCCGCCGCTGCTCGCGGTGGCGCCGGGGGTGTCCTCGTCGGAACCGCTCGCGTACCAGAGGCCGCCGCCGACGATCAGGGCGATGGCGAGGACGGCCGCCAGCACGATGGAGAGCTGCTTGCGGCGCTCGTTGCCGCCGGGGCCCTTCGGGGCCGGGGCGCCCGCCCCGTACATCGGCTGGGTGGCCGGCTGCGGGGGCCCGCCGTAGGGGCCGCCGGGCTGCTGCGGGTAGCCGTACGGCTGGCCCTGCTGCGGCGCCCCGTAGGGCCCGCCCTGCTGGGGGGCGTACGGCTGCCCCGGCTGCTGCGGGTAGCCGTAGCCGGGCGGGGCCTGCGGCGGGTAGCCGTAGCCCTGGCCGGACTGCGGGGGCTGCGGGGCCCCGAAGCCGCCTGCGGGGGGTTCCACGGGGGCGCCGAAACCGCCGGCCGGGGGATCCACGGGGGCGCCGAAGCCCTGCGGGGGCTCGTTCGACGGCGGTGGCGGACTGGGCGGGGTGCTCATCGCTGCTTCTCTGCCTCTCGGGGGACGGGCTCTCGGGGGAAGGGGTTCACTTGCCGAACGCCATCAGGAGCTTCTCCTCGGCGCCGTCCCGCCCCAACAGGGAGGAGGAGGCGATGAGGAAGCGGCCGTCCACGAACTCGAACTGCGGGGTGTAGAAGGTCCGCTCGGCCTTGGCGGCGGAGTCGGGGTGGCGCTGGACCACGGTCACCTTGCCGCCACCGGCGGGCCAGGACACGATCTGGCCGCCCTTGCCGTCGGTGGTGGGGTCCACGTAGGCGTAGACCTTGCCGCCCTCGGCCTTGATCGGCGTCATGAAACGGCCCTTGGGCGCGGGGACCCGCTGCGTGATCCGGCCGCTGCTCAGGTCGAAGGCCACGGCCTCGTTGTCGCGCATGGGGGCCTTGCCGTTGGTCATGAACCAGAAGGTGTTCCCGCTGACGAAGGCGCCCTTGCAGCCCTGGAGGTCACGGCCCCACACGGACCAGCTGCACACGGCGGTGAAGTTGCCCTCGCCGGAGAGGCGGGTGCGCTTGCTGCCGTCGGTGTTGAGCACCAGGATGCCGCGCTTGGCCTCCTGCTCGCTGGCGGCGTCCACCACGATCGGGTTCATCCCGTAGACCTTGTTGATCTTCCAGGTCTTGGGGAGCTTGTACGCCCAGAGGGCCTTGCCGGTCTTCGGGTCGATGCCCTCGACCTGCTCGGTCTCGGCCTTGAAGCAGGTGGTGGCGGAGATCAGGACGGGGCCGCCCGCGTACTCGTAGGCGCTGCAGCCGTCGGGGCGCTTCTCGGCCCAGATCTTGGCCCCGTCGCTGAGGCGGTGGCCGGTGCTGGGGCCGGTGCGGGCCACCACCAGGGTGTCCCCGGAGACGGTGAGCCGCAGGTTGGTCATGATGTCGAAGAGGCCCTCCTTGGCCAGTTCCTTCGACCAGACCTCGGCGCCGGTGACCGCGTCGATCTTGATGACGCGGTTGCAGTTCGCGTTGCTGCCGGTACCGCTCTTCACCGCGTACACGATCTTGCCGTCGGCGGTGACCGCGTCCGCCTTGCCGCAGATCTCGCTCGGCAGCTTGCGGTTCCACTTCTCCTTGCCGTCGGCCGCGGCGTAGCCGGTCAGGCTCTGGTAGCCGGTCTTGACCACGGTGCCGCCGACCACCCAGAGCCCGGGCACCTGAGCACCCTTGCCGGGCACGTCCGCGGTGTTGAGCTTGAGCCAGAGGACCTTGTCCTCGCCCGGCTTGCGGCCGGCGTTGAAGTCCTCCTCCACCTGGCGGCCGTCGCCCTTGCCGTCGCCCTCGTCCACGGTGGCCGGCGCCGAGGGGGCGGCCGGGGCGGAGGGACCGCCCTTCGCCTCCGGCTTCGCGGGACCGTCGCCGTCGTCGGCGAGCAGCAGGTACCCGCCGCCGCCGAGGACCAGGGCGCCGGCCACCGCGGCGGCCACGATCCCGAGGGGCTTCCCGCGGCCCTTGCGGGGGCCGCCGGGGGACGCGCCCAGCGGCGGGCCCTGCGGGTGCCCGGGCGGCGCGGCCGGGTAGCCGAAGCCCTGCGGGGGCTGCTGCGCGTACGGGTTGGGGCCGGGCTGCGGCTGTCCGTACGCGGCCTGCGGGGGCTGCTGCGCATAGGGGTTGGGGCCCTGCGGGGGCTGTCCGTAGCCGGGCTGCGGGGGGCCGGGCAGGTGGCCGTAACCATCGGGTACGGGGGGCTGGTTCGGCGGCTCGTGGGGCGGCTGAGTCATCAGCTCGTACCTTCTGGGTCGGCGGCAGGGGGCGTGGGGACGTTCTTTCTATCACTCGCCCCGGACAGCGAACGGGCCGGTGCGAGCCCTGTTCCCAAGGTCGCACCGGCCCGTGACGTGGCCGTTATCGCTCCGCGCCGACCGCGTGGATCAGGCCTCTTCGGCCAGTTCCAGCCAGCGCATCTCCAACTCGTCGCGCTCGGAGATCAGTTCCCGGAGCTCCGCGTCGAGCTCGGCCACCTTCTCGAAGTCGGTGGCGTTGTCCGCGATCCGGGTGTGCAGCAGGGACTCGCGGTCGGAGATCTTGTTGAGCTGGCGCTCGATCTTCTGGAGTTCCTTCTTCTGGGCGCGCGCGTCCCCGGCGGACTTTTCCTTGGCGGCGCCCGCGGCGGGGGCCGGGGCGGCGGGCTGCGCGGCCGGGGCGGCGGCCGCGGCCATCCGCTGTCGCCGCTCCAGGTACTCGTCCAGGCCTCGGGGCAGCATCCGCAGGGTGCGGTCGCCGAGGAGGGCCATGACGGTGTCGGTGGTGCGCTCGATGAAGAAGCGGTCGTGGCTGATGACGATCATCGAGCCGGGCCAGCCGTCGAGGAGGTCCTCCAGCTGGGTGAGGGTCTCGATGTCGAGGTCGTTGGTGGGCTCGTCGAGGAAGAGGACGTTCGGCTCGTCCATCAGCAGGCGCAGGATCTGCAGCCGGCGGCGCTCGCCACCGGAGAGGTCCCCGACCGGGGTCCACTGCTTCTCCTTGGTGAAGCCGAACTGCTCGCAGAGCTGTCCGGCCGTCATCTCGCGGCCCTTGCCGAGATCGACCCGGTCACGGACCCGCTGCACGGCCTCCAGCACCCGCAGGGAGGGGTCGAGTTCGCCGACCTCCTGGGAGAGGTAGGCCAGCTTGACGGTCTTGCCCACGGTCACGGTGCCCGCGGCGGGCTGCGCCTCGCCCTGGGTGCGGGCGGCCTCGGCGAGGGCCCGCAGCAGGGAGGTCTTGCCGGCGCCGTTGACACCGACGAGGCCGATCCGGTCGCCGGGTCCGAGCTGCCAGGTGAGGTGCTGGAGGAGGGTCTTGGGGCCGGCCTGGACGGTGACGTCCTCCAGCTCGAAGACGGTCTTGCCCAGCCGGGAGTTGGCGAACTTCATCAGCTCGGAGGTGTCGCGCGGCGGCGGCACGTCGGCGATGAGGGCGTTGGCGGCCTCGATGCGGAAGCGGGGCTTGGAGGTCCGGGCGGGGGCGCCGCGGCGCAGCCAGGCCAGCTCCTTGCGGACGAGGTTCTGCCGCTTGGTCTCCTCGGTGGCGGCGATCCGCTCGCGTTCGGCGCGGGCGAAGACGTAGTCGCTGTAGCCGCCCTCGTACTCGTGCACCGCGCCGCGCTGGACGTCCCACATGCGGGTGCAGACCTGGTCGAGGAACCAGCGGTCGTGGGTGACGCAGACGAGCGCCGAGCGGCGGTTCTGCAGGTGCCCGGCCAGCCAGGAGATGCCCTCGACGTCGAGGTGGTTGGTGGGCTCGTCGAGGACGAGCAGGCCCTGCTCGGCGATGAGGAGCTTGGCGAGCGCGATGCGGCGGCGCTCGCCACCGGAGAGCGGGCCGATGACGGTGTCGAGGCCGTGCTCGAAACCGGGCAGGTCCAGCCCGCCGAAGAGGCCGGTGAGGACGTCGCGGACGCGGGCGTTGCCGGCCCACTCGTGGTCGGCGAGGTCCCCGATGATCTCGTGGCGGACGGTCGCGGTCGGATCCAGCGAGTCGTGCTGGGTGAGGATGCCGAGGCGGGCGCCGCCGGTGTGGGTGACGCGGCCGCTGTCCGGCTCCTCCAGGCGCGCGAGCATCCGGATGAGGGTGGTCTTGCCGTCGCCGTTGCGTCCGACGACGCCGATCCGGTCCCCCTCGGACACGCCGAGGGAGATGCCGTCGAGCAGGGTACGGGTGCCGTACACCTTGCTGACTGCCTCGACATTGACCAGATTGACGGCCATCAGACGCGCTCCAGGAAAGGGGAAGGATCAGCCCCTCACCCTAACCTTCCGCGCGGACCCGGAACGCTCCACCAGCGCCCAGCCGCCCAGGACCAGGGCGATGGCCGCGGGCGCCGTCACGGGCACGGCCACCAGGACGGCGCTGTGACCCTCCAGGAGCCCGCCGAGCCCGGTCACGGAGAGGCCGAGGACCCCCAGCAGGCACAGCACGGTGCCCAGGGCCGCGGGCTGCCACGGACCGGGCCGCGGACCCGCCCCGCCCGGCTGCTCGAAGCGGCGGAAGGCGGCCACGCAGAGGGCGGTGAGCGCGGCCGCCCCGAGCAGCCGGACCGGGACCTGCGCCCACCAGGCGGCGCCGGCGGGCTCGGGGAGGGCCCCGCCGAGGCCGAGCTGGATCCCGTACACGCCGAGCATCGCGGTGAGGTGCCAGAGGAAGGCCGTCATGGCGATGCCGTTGGCGGCGACCACGGCCCGCCAGGCCCGGGGCCGGGCGAGCAGGGCCGCGGCGGGCCGGCGCAACAGCTCCACGGCGCCGGTGAGCCAGAGCCCGTGGCAGAGCAGGGCGAGGGTGGGCGGGGCCATGTTGGAGACCTCCTCGCCCGGCATCCCCACCATGGACAGCGGGTACGGGCCGAGGGCGACGAGCAGGACCGCGCCGCCGGCTCCCGCGGCGGCCAGGAGCCCGGGGCGGGTGAGACGGCCGTCGGCGCGCAGGAAGCCGAGCTGGTGCACGGCGAGCCAGACGAAGGCGAAGTTCAGGAACCCGGCGAAGGGCACCCCGCCCGCGAAGCGGAGCAGGTCCACGGCCGCGGCGGCGGCCACGAGCCCGAGGAAGGCCCCCCAGCCGTACCGTTCGTGGAGCCGGAGCAGGGGCGGGGTGAGGGCGACCACGGCGAGGTAGATCCCGATGAACCACAGCGGCTGGGTGACCAGCCGCAGGGCGGCCCCGGTGAGCCCGCCGCCCCCGCCCGCGAGCTGCACGGCCAGGGCCGCGAGGGCCCACACCAGGACGAAGACGAGGGTGGGCCGCAGCAGCCGGCGGAGCCGGACCCGCAGGAAGGCCGCGTAGCCGGGCACCCCGGGCGGCAGCCTGCGGGCGAGGGAGCGGTGGGACAGGGCGTGGGAGAAGCCGCCCACGTAGAAGAAGACCGGCATGACCTGGAAGAGCCAGGTCAGCGGCTGGAGCCGGGGCACCTCGGCGAGGAGGTTGCCCACCCCGTCGGCGGTGACCACGGCCATCAGCCAGTGGCCGAGCACCACGGTCCCGAGCGAGACCACCCGGAGCAGGTCGACGTACCGGTCACGCGACTGCGGCGTGGCGGCGGCGAGTTCGGAAGCACGCTGTCCCATGCCCCCACGCTCCCGCCCTCCCCCACCCCACCGGGAGGGCGCGCCTACTCATCCGCGCCTGAGTACGTGGTGCCGCCGCCGGTCCGGGTCGGGGGTCAGGTGGGGACGGGGGTGGCGCCGGGGACGGGGCCGTGGGCGGTGCGGGTGGCGCGGCAGGTGCCGGAGGCTTCGAGGGCGTCGGCGACCTTGGCGGCGGTCTCCGGGTCGGGGACCAGGAAGGCCGTGGTGGGGCCGGAGCCGGAGACGAGGGCGGCGAGGGCGCCCGCGCCGAGTCCGGCGTCGAGGGTGGCGGCGAGGCCGGGGGCCAGGGAGAGCGCGGCCGGCTGGAGGTCGTTGACCAGGGTGCCGGCCAGGGCCTCGGGGTCGCCGGCGGCGAGGGCGGCGAGCAGGGCCGGGGAGGCTTCGGGGGCGGGGACCGGGGTGCCCTCGGTGAGGCGGTCGAACTCGCGGAAGACGGCCGGGGTGGACAGGCCGCCGTGGGCGAGGGCGAAGACCCAGTGGAAGGTGCCCGCGGGCAGCGCGGTGAGGTGTTCGCCGCGGCCGGTGCCGAGGGCGGCGCCGCCGACGAGGCTGAAGGGGACGTCGCTGCCGAGTTCGGCGCAGATCTCCAGCAGTTCCTCGCGGCTCGCGCCGGTGCCCCACAGGGCGTCGCAGGCCAGCAGGGCGGCGGCGCCGTCGGCGCTGCCGCCGGCCATGCCGCCGGCGACGGGGATGTCCTTGTCGATGTGAAGGTGGACGTCGGGGCTGAGCCCGTGGCGGGCCGCGAGGAGTTCCGCGGCGCGGGCGGCGAGGTTGCCGCGGTCCAGGGGCACCTGGTCGGCGTAGGGGCCGGAGCAGGTGACGGTCAGCTCGCCGGGGGCGGCCGGCGTGGCGGTGACCCGGTCGTACAGGGAGACCGCGAGGAAGACGTTGGCGAGGTCGTGGAAGCCGTCGGGGCGGGCCGCGCCCACCGCGAGCTGCACGTTGACCTTGGCGGGGACCCGTACGGTCACCTGTCGGGCGGCGCCCGGGGCCTCGGGGGTGCCGGGGGCCGTGCTCACGCGGCGGCCTCCTGGTGGGCGTCCTTGTGCTCGGCGATGCGGGCGAACTCCTCGACGGTGAGGGCCTCGCCGCGGGCCTGCGGGGAGATCCCGGCGGCGAGCAGGGCGGCCTCGGCGGCGACGGCGGAGCCGGCCCAGCCCGCGAGGGCGGCGCGCAGGGTCTTGCGGCGCTGCGCGAAGGCGGCGTCGACGACGGCGAAGACCTCGGCCTTGGTGGCGGTGGTCGCGACGGGCTCGGTGCGGCGCACCAGGGAGACCAGTCCGGAGTCGACGTTGGGGGCGGGCCAGAAGACGTTCCGGCCGATGGCGCCGGCGCGCTTGACCTCGGCGTACCAGTTGGCCTTGACGGAGGGGACCCCGTAGACCTTGTTGCCGGGGCGGGCGGCGAGCCGGTCGGCGACCTCGGCCTGGACCATGACGAGGGTCCGCTCGATGGTGGGGAACCGGTCGAGCATGTGCAGGAGCACGGGGACGGCCACGTTGTAGGGCAGGTTGGCGACCAGGGCGGTGGGGGCGGGGCCGGGGAGCTCCCGGACCAGCATGGCGTCGGAGTGGACCAGGGCGAACCGGTCCTTCTTCGCGGGCAGCCGGGCGGCGATGGTCGCGGGCAGCGCGGCGGCCAGGACGTCGTCGATCTCCACGGCGGTGACGTGGTCGGCGGCCTCCAGGAGGGCCAGGGTCAGCGAGCCCAGTCCGGGGCCCACCTCGACGACCACGTCCTCGGGGCGCACCTCCGCCGTGCGCACGATGCGGCGCACGGTGTTGGCGTCGATGACGAAGTTCTGGCCCTTCTGCTTCGTGGGCCGGACGCCGAGGACGGCGGCCAGCTCACGGATGTCGGCGGGGCCCAGGAGGGCGTCGGGGGCCGAAACGGCGTCGGGGGCGTCGGGCTGCTCTGCGGTGCTCACCGGTAAAGCCTACGGCCGCAGTGGGGCCACGGACTCGCCCCCCGCTGCACGTAGAGCTTCTTGGCCCGGTAGGTCTGCTCGCTCGCGGTGGCTTCCTGGGCCCGGCCGCTGCCGCCGAGGCTGCGCCAGGTGCCCACGTCGAACTGGTACAGGCCGCCGTAGGTGCCCGAGGGGTCCACGGCGCCGGGGCGGCCGCCGGACTCGCAGTGGGCGAGGGCGGACCAGTCCAGGCCGTCGGCGCCCGCCACGGAGGTGGGCAGGGGCCGGGTGCCGACCTTGACGATCTGGGCGACGGGCTCGCGGACGATCTCCTCGGCGACGCGGCGGGGCTTCTGCCGGACGCCGTTGACGGTGCGCAGCGCGTACGTGACGCGGCGGGCGCCCTGCCGGCCGCTCTGTTCGACGACCTCGGTGCCGGCGAACAGCTCGGGGTCCTTGACGCGGCGGGTCTCGAAGGGGATCTGCTCCTCGCGGACCTCGCGGCTGCCGGTGACGCGCAGCACGGTGACGGTCATCCCGTCGCGGGGGAAGAGTTCGGGGTCCACGGAGGTGGTGTCCTCGCCGTGCAGGGTGATCCCGGCCTGTTCGAGGGCTTCGCGGACGGTCGCGGCGTTGGTGCGGAGGGTGCGTTCGCGGCCGTCGGCCATGAAGGTGACGGTGCGCTCGGTGCGGACGCTGAGGGTGAGCCCCTGCCGGGAGATGGGGGCGGAGCGGGAGGCGGAGAGGTAGGCGCCCTCGGCGCGGACGCCGAGCTGGCGCAGGGCGCCGTCCACGGTGCGGGCGGTGGTCCACACCTGGCGGCGGGTGCCGTCGAGGGTGAGGGTCAGGGGGCGTCCGTAGCGCAGGACGATCTCGTCGCCGTCGTCGAGGTCGCCGGTGACGGCGGGGGCGACGAGGTCGTGGGCGCCGACGTCGAGCCCTTCGGCGGCGAGGAGTTCGCCGACGTCGTCGGCGAAGGTGTGCAGGGTGCGGGGGGTGCCGTCCACGGTGAGGCGGACGGCCTTGTCGCTGGCGACGAAGGCCGAGGTGCCGCCCGCGAGGAAGGCGACCACGAGGGCCTGGGGGACCAGGCGCCGCCAACCCTCGGGTCCGGTGGCGGTCTTGCGGCGGCGGGCGGCCCGGCGGGGGCGGGGGGCCTCGGCGCGCCGGTCCTCCCGGCGGGGTGCCTCGGCGCGGCGCGGGTTCTCGCGGCGCGGGGTCCCTTCCCGCCGCGGGGCGGGCTCCCGGCGCGGCTCGCCCTCGCGGCGGGAGCGGCGGCGCCTGCCGGGGGTGCGGTCGGGGTCGGTCCCGGGGACGGTCGCGGGGTCCACGGGCCCGCCCTGCCCGGGGACGACGGGGGTCTCGGCGGGGGCCACGGCCGTGGGGGCGGCGGTGGCCGCGCCGCCCCGGCGGCGGCCGGATGCCCGGTGACTGCCCTGCGTATCGCTCAAAGCGGTTGCTCCACTGGTCCGGCCCGGCGGGGTTCGGGCAGGGGACACTAGCGGAGCGGGGGTCACTCTCCAAAGTCGAGCCGTCACCCAGCGTGTCACCGGGGTGGCGCGGGAGCCCTCCGGGCGGGTGGTGCGGGGGCCGGGATCAGTAGCCGAAGGCGCGGGCGGTGTTGGCCGCCAGGGCCGTGGCCAGCGTGTCCTCGTGCTCGCCGCGGGCGGCGGCCATGGCACGGACGGTGAGCGGAATCAGGTAGGGGGCGTTGGGCCGTCCGCGATACGGGGCGGGGGTGAGGTAGGGCGCGTCGGTCTCGACGAGGAGCAGTTCGGCGGGGGCGACGGCGACGGCCTCGCGCAGGTCGCGGGCGTTCTTGAAGGTGACGGTTCCGGCGAAGGACAGGTAGTAGCCGGCGGCGGCGCACTCGCGGGCCATGTCGGCGTCGCCGGAGTAGCAGTGGAAGACGGTGCGTTCGGGGGCGCCCTCCTCGCGGAGGATGCGCAGCACGTCGGCGTGGGCCTCGCGGTCGTGGATGACGAGGGCCTTGCCCTGCCGCTTGGCGATCTCGATGTGGGCGCGGAAGGAGCGCTCCTGGGCGGCCGTGCCCTCGGGGCCGGTGCGGAAGTAGTCCAGGCCGGTCTCGCCGACGGCGTTGACGTGCGGGAGGGCGGCCAGCCGCTCGATCTCGGCGAGGGCCTCGTCGAGGGCCGCCTCGCCGCCCGGGGTGCGGGCGCCCTGACGGGACCAGCCGTCGGGGTCCCCGTGGACGATCCGGGGGGCTTCGTTGGGGTGCAGGGCCACGGCCGCGTGCACCTGGGGGTGGGCGGCGGCGGTCTCGGCGGCCCAGAGGGAGCCCTTGAGGTCACAGCCCACCTGGACCACGGCGGTCACGCCGACGGAGGCGGCCTTGGCGAGGGCCTCCTCGACGGTGCCGGTCTGCATGTCCAGGTGGGTGTGGGAGTCGCCCACCGGCACCCGGAGCGGTTCGGGCAGCGGCGGCGGGGTGTCCTTGGAGGTGCTGGGGCTCATGCGGCCGATCCTACGAGGAGGGGCGGCGGTTCGGACGGGGCGGGCGGCCGGCGGGACCCGGCGCCCGGCCCGCCGGCGGGGTCAGGCGCTCCCGCGGGAGAAGCGGGCCCGCAGCCGGGCGAACATCCCGGCGCGGTCGGCCTCGGTGACGGCCACCGGGCCGGGTCCGTCGTGGGTCGCGCCCCGGCGGTGCCGGCCGCGCTCGTGGTCGTCGCCGGTGGAGGGGACGGGCCCCGCGATGCCGGGGGCGATGTTGTGGTGGAAGAGCCGGTCCACCACGCCGAGCACGGAGTCGACCTGCCCGGCCCGCATGATGCGGACCACGTGGCCGCCGCAGTTCAGGCAGGTGGGACTCGACAGCGGAGAGGGCACGCGTTCGCCCTGGACCGTGTACATGATGAAGGGCCGGCCGGTGCCGTCCACGTGGTGTTCGATCTCGTACGCCTGCTCCCAGCCGTACCCGCAGCGCATGCAGGCGAAGGAGTACGCCTCGTGCACGGTCGGGACAGCACGATCCGGGACGGCGGATGCGGGGACTGGGACCGGTGTGTCTGCGATCTCACTCATGCCAGCTCCTCTGGTCCGCTGTGACTCATGCCAGTGGACGCCTGTTCCGGCGGGAGCGCATCAGGCCCTGTCGAGTATTGGACCGCCTTTGGACAGGTCATGTCCAAAGCGCCCGGTGCGCGGTCGATCCTTTGCTTTTCAGGTTAGCCCTTTACCGGTCTATGGCACCTTTTGTTCCGCGTTCTTTGCCGCCACCACCGCGTCGAACACCTCGCGCTTGGGTAGTCCCGCCTCGGCGGCGACGGCCGCGATCGCCTCCTTGCGTCGCTCTCCCGCCTCCTCGCGCACCCGCACCCGGCGCACCAGCTCGGTCGCGTCCAGTTCCTCGGGTCCGGTCTCGGGTGCTCCCTCGACCACCACGGTGATCTCGCCGCGGACGCCCTCGGCGGCCCAGGCGGCCAGCTCGCCGAGACCGCCCCGCTTGACCTCCTCGTAGGTCTTGGTGAGCTCCCGACAGACGGCGGCCCGCCGGTCCGCCCCGAAGACCTCGGCCATCGCGGCCAGGGTGTCGTCGAGCCGGTGCGGGGCCTCGAAGTACACGAGGGTGCGGCGCTCGGCCGCGACCTCACGGAGCCGCCCGAGCCGCTCCCCGGCCTTGCGCGGCAGGAAGCCCTCGAAGCAGAACCGGTCCACGGGCAGCCCGGACAGGGCCAGCGCGGTCAGCACGGCCGAGGGGCCGGGCACGGCCGTGACCTTGATGTCCTTCTCCACCGCGGCGGCCACCAGCCGGTAGCCGGGGTCGGAGACGGAGGGCATGCCCGCGTCGGTGACCAGCAGCACCCGGGCGCCCCCGAGCAGCGCCTCCACCAGCTCCGGGGTGCGGGCCGACTCGTTGCCCTCGAAGTAGGAGACCACCCGGCCGCCGGTGTGCACGCCCAGGGCCCGGGTCAGCCCGCGCAGCCGCCGGGTGTCCTCGGCGGCGACGATGTCGGCGGTCTCCAACTCGGCGGCCAGCCGGGGCGGCGCGTCGGCGATCTCGCCGATGGGCGTGCCCGCGAGGACGAGCACTCCGGGGGCGCCGGAGCCGGCCGCGGCGGTGGGACGGAGGGGCTGCTGTTCTGTCACCCGTCCATCCTCGCAGCCCCGATCACCTGTCCCGCACAGATGCGTTCCCTACGATGTGCCGGTGACCAGTACCGCGACTCCCCAGACCGACCCCGCGGGAGCCCCGCCCGGCCCGCCGGGCGGAGCCGAGCCCTCCGCGTGGTCGGCCCGGCTGCGCCGCTTCGGCTACCACCCGACCGACGCCGCCCGCGCGGACGTGCGCACCCGGCTGGTGCCGCCGTACGCCCAGCCCTCCCCGCACCTGTGGACGGCCCTGGGCGTGCCCCCCGCCCTCGCCGCCGCCCTGCCGCGGGTGCTGGCCTGGGCGGGTCCGCTGCTGGTCGCACTGGTCGCGGGCGTGCTCCGGTTCGTGAACCTGGGCACCCCGAAGGCGGTGATATTCGACGAGACGTACTACGCCAAGGACGCCTGGGCCACCATCAAGCAGGGCTACGAGGCGAGCTGGCCCAAGGACGTGGACAAGTCCGTCATCGCGAACCCGGACGGGGTGGCCCTGCCCCTCGACCCCGGGTACGTGGTGCACCCGCCGGTCGGCAAGTGGGTCATCGGGCTCGGCGAGTGGCTGTTCGGCTTCACGCCCTTCGGCTGGCGGTTCATGACCGCCCTGCTCGGCACCCTGTCCGTGCTGATGCTGTGCCGGATCGGGCGGCGGCTGTTCCGCTCCACCTTCCTGGGCTGCCTCGCCGGCGCCCTGCTCGCGGTGGACGGCCTGCACCTGGTCATGAGCCGGACCGCGCTCCTCGACCTGGTCCTGATGTTCTTCGTGCTGGCCGCCTTCGGGGCCCTGCTGGTGGACCGGGACAAGGCCCGCGCCCGACTCGCCGACGCCCTGCCCGTGGACGCGGACGGCCGCACCCGCCCGGACGCCGAGACCGCCGAGACCCTCCGCCTGGGGTGGCGCCCCTGGCGGCTGCTGGCGGGCGTCTGCCTGGGCCTGGCCTTCGGCACCAAGTGGAACGGCGCCGTGGTGCTGGCCTTCTTCGGGCTCCTGACCGTGGCCTGGGACGCGCACGCCCGTCGGGTGGCCGGAGCGGGCGCGCCCTACCTGACGATGCTCCGCCGCGACGCCGTCCCCGCCTTCCTGTCCACGGTGCCCGTGGCCCTGGGCACGTACCTGCTGTCCTGGACGGGCTGGATCCTCAGCCCCGACAACGGCAAGGGCGGCTACTTCCGCGACTGGTCCGCCGAACAGGGCGGGGTGTCCTGGCTGCCGGACTGGCTGACCAGCCTGTGGCACTACGAGACCGAGGTGTACAAGTTCCACGTCGGCCTCACCTCGGGCCACACCTACGAGTCGAACCCGTGGAGCTGGCTGGTCCTGGGCCGCCCGGTCTCCTACTTCTACGAGTCCCCCGACCCCGGCGCCGACGGCTGCCCCGCCGCCGAGACGGCCAAGTGCGCCCGCGAGGTCCTGGCCCTGGGCACCCCGCTGCTGTGGTGGACGGCCTGCTTCGCCCTGCTCTACGTGCTGTGGCGCTGGGTGTTCCGCCGGGACTGGCGGGCCGGCGCCATCGTCTGCGCGGTGGCAGCGGGCTACCTGCCCTGGTTCAACTACCAGGAGCGGACCATCTTCTACTTCTACGCCGTGGTCTTCGTCCCGTTCCTGTGCCTGGCGGTGGCGATGCTGGTCGGCGCCCTCCTGGGCCCGGCCGGCTCCTCCGAACGCCGCCGCGCGGTCGGCGCCATCGGCGCGGGCGTCCTGGTCCTGCTGATCGTCTGGAACTTCATCTACTTCTATCCGATCTACACCGGCCAGACCCTCCCCATGGACTCCTGGCGCAACCGCATGTGGTTCGACACCTGGGTCTAACCACCCACCGCACGCACGCGCACCACCCACGAGGCCCCCGGCACCGCACGGCGCCGGGGGCCTCGTGGTCGGTACGGGTCGTCGTCGGGTGGCGCGAGGTGATCCGGGGCGGGGCGGGGGTGGAAGCCGGGGGGCGTTGCCGGCGTTGCACCATGGTGGGCGGCACCACCGGGGTGCCCGGTACTCCAGGGAGCGCGGACGTGGACGTCCAGGGCACGGTGGCGGCGGGTTTCGAGCCCGTCAGGGACGCGTTCGTACGGAACTTCACCGAGCGCGGGGACCGCGGCGCGGCCGTGGCGGTGTACCGGGACGGCCGGCCGGTGGTGGACCTGTGGGCCGGCACCCGGGACGCCGATCCGGAGCCGGGGGTGCCCGCGGCACCGTGGACCGCCGACACCGCCCAGATAGTCCGCTCCGCCACCAAGGGCGTGGCCGCCGCGGTGCCGCTGCTGCTGCACCAGCGGGGGCTGCTGGACCTGGACGCCCCGGTGGGCTCGTACTGGCCGGAGTTCAAGGCGGCGGGCAAGGAGCGGGTGACGGTCCGGGAGGTGCTGGCGCACCGGGCCGGGGTGCCCGCGCTGGACCGGCCGCTGACCCCGGAGCAGGCCGCGGACGGGGTGTCCGGTCCGGCCGCCGTGGCGGCCCAGGAGCCCTTCTGGGAGCCGGGCACCGCGCACGGCTACCACGCGCAGACCTTCAGCTGGCTGCTCGGCGAGCTGGTGCTGCGGGTGACGGGGCGGACGCTGGGCCGCTGGCTGGCCGAGGAGGTGTCGGCTCCGCTGGGCCTGGACCTGTGGGTGGGCCTGCCGCCGGAGGAGGCGCACCGGGTGGGTCGGGTGGCCGCCGTGGAGCCGCCGCCGCAGGCCGCGGGGGCGCTGCGGACCCGGCCGCGCCGGGAGGTCTCGGAGGCGTACCGGGACCCGGCCTCGCTGACCCGGCGGGCCTTCGGGGCCATCGACCCGCTGCCCGACGAGAACGACCCGGCCTACCGGGCGGCCGAGCTGCCCGCCTCGGCCGGCATCGCCACGGCCGGGGCGCTCGCGCGGTTCTACGCGGCGACGATCGGCGAGGTCGAGGGCGGGGTCCGGCTGTTCGCGCCGGAGACCACGGCGCTGGCCGGGGCGGAGCGGTCCGCGGGGACCGACCGGGTGCTGCTGGTGGGCACCCGGTACGGGCTGGGCCACATGCTGCACGGTCCGGCCTCGCCGCTGCTGTCCCCGGCGTCCTTCGGGCATCCGGGGCGGGGCGGCTCGCTGGGCTTCGCCGACCCGGAGGCCGGGGTGTCCTTCGGGTACGTCACGAACGCCCTGGCCAAGAGCGTGACCGCGGACCCGCGCGCCCAGGCGCTGGTACGGGCCCTGCGCTCGGCCCTCTGAGCCCGCCGACCGACACGGCTCGTCCCGACACGGCTCGTCCCGACGCTCCGACGACCGGCGCCCCGGCGACCGGCGCTCCGACCCGGGTCACCCCAGGGTGACGGACCGCGGGTCGAAGCCGAAGGGCAGTTCCAGGCGGTGGGCCCGCATCAGCTCCTCGTCGCAGAGCAGCTCCTGGGTGCGGCCGTCGGCGGCGATCACCCCGTCGCTGAGGACCACCGCGCGCGGACACAGCTCCAGCGCGTACGGCAGGTCGTGCGTGACCATCAGGACGGTGACGTCCAGGGAGCGCAGGATGTCGGCGAGCTCGCGACGGGAGGCCGGGTCGAGGTTGGAGGAGGGCTCGTCGAGGACGAGCACCTCCGGTTCCATCGCGAGGACCGTGGCCACGGCCACCCGGCGGCGCTGGCCGAAGGACAGGTGGTGCGGGGGCCGGCCGGCGAACTCCGCCATGCCCACCCGGTCCAGCGCGGTGCGGACCCGTTCCTCCAGCTCGGCCCCGCGCAGTCCGGCGGCGGCCGGGCCGAAGGCCACGTCCTCGCGGACGGTGGGCATGAAGAGCTGGTCGTCGGGGTCCTGGAAGACGATGCCGACCCGGCGCCGGATCTCGGCGAGGTTCCGCTTGGCCACGGGCAGCCCGGCCACGGTGACCGTGCCGGCCCCGGCGGTCAGGATGCCGTTGAGGTGCAGCACGAGGGTGGTCTTCCCGGCGCCGTTGGGGCCGAGGAGGGCGACCCGTTCGCCGCGGGCCACGGTCAGGTCCACGCCGAAGAGGGCCTGGTGGCCGTCGGGGTAGGCGTAGGCGAGGCCGCTGACCTCCAGCGAGGGCGGCACCGCGGCGGCCGGCGCCGCCGAGCCGGACGGAGCCGGGGCCGGAGACGGGGACTGGGGGGTGTTCACAGGGTCCATCCCATCAGGCAGACGGCGAGTGCCGCGGCGGGCAGGGCGGCGGCGTACGCCCACTGGGAGCGGGTGGCCGTCACCTCGTCGATCACGGGCATGGTGCCGGCGTAACCGCGGCTGACCATGGCCAGGTGCACGCGTTCGCCGCGTTCGTAGGAGCGGATGAAGAGGGCCCCGGCGGTCTTCGCGAGGACGCCCCAGTGCCGGATCCCGCGGGCCTCGAAGCCCCGGGAGCGGCGGGCCACGGACATCCGGCGCAGCTCGTCGGTGACGAGGTCCCCGTAGCGGACCATGAACGAGGCGATCTGCACGAGGAGCGGCGGCAGCCCGAGCCGCTGGAGGCCCAGCAACAGGGACCGCAGCTCGGTGGTGGAGGCCAGGAGCACGGAGGCGGCGACCCCGAGGGTGCCCTTGGCGAGGACGTTCCAGGCTCCCCACAGTCCGGAGACGCTGACGGACAGCCCGAGGACCTCCGTGCGCTCGCCCTGCGCCACGAACGGCAGCAGCAGGGCGAAGGCGACGAAGGGCACCTCGATGACCAGGCGCCGCAGCACGAACCCGGCCGGCACCCGTGCCGCGGCCGCCACCGCGGCGAGGAGCAGCGCGTACAGGCCGAAGGCCCACACGGCCTCGCGGGGGGTGGAGACCACGACGAGGACGAAGCAGAAGACCGCGGCGAGCTTGCAGTGCGGCGGCAGCAGGTGGACCGGCGAGTCGCCGGCCCGGTAGAGGCGGTGTGCGTGACCCGCTCCCATGCCGGGCTCAGCCCTCCCGGGCGGCCGTGGCGGGGGCGCCGGCGTCCTCGGCGCGGCGGCGGCGCACCGCCCAGAACACGCCGGTGCCCACGGCCACGGTGGCGCCGACGCCGATGACCCCGGCGAGGCCGCCGGAGAGGCGGGCGTCGTCCACGTCCTTCACTCCGTAGTCGGCGAGCGGGGAGTCGGCGGTGGCGTGCTCGTACTGGTCGGCCTTGGCGTCGATCCCCTGGTCGGCGGCGACCTTCTCCAGGCCGTCCGGGTTCGCGGAGGCGTAGAAGGAGACGAAGCCGGCCAGCACCAGGGCGGCGACCAGGCCGGTGGCCCACACGGCGCGGGTGGAGCGCGCGGCGGCCGGCGCCGGCTCCTCGGCGGGAGCGGGCGCGGCGGGCGCGGCCGGCGCGTCGACGAGTTCGCCGTCGACACGGAGCTTCAGCGGGGCCGTCAGCCCCCGCGCCCCGTGCACGAGGTCGGGGCGGACGGCGATCACGGCGCCGACGGTGGCCGCGGTGATCAGGGCCTCGCCGATGCCGATGAGCACGTGCACGCCGACCATCGCGGTCAGCACCTTGCCCACGGGCACGTCGGTGGTCCCGCCGACGGCGTAGATCAGGGTGAAGGCGGCGGCGGAGGCCGGTACGGAGACCAGGGCGCCGACGAAGGCGGCCACGGTCACCGAGCGGCGGCTGCCGGGCAGCACCTTCAGGAGGCCGCGGAAGAGGGCGTAGGAGACCAGCACGGTCACCACGCCCATGACGGTGATGTTCACGCCGAGGGCGGTGAGCCCGCCGTCCGCGAAGAGCACGCCCTGCATGAGCAGGACCACCGAGACGCAGAGGACCCCCGTGTAGGGGCCGACGAGTATCGCCGCCAGGGCCCCGCCGAGGAGGTGCCCGCTGGTGCCGGCCGCCACGGGGAAGTTGAGCATCTGCACCGCGAAGATGAAGGCGGCGACGAGACCGGCGAGCGGGGCGGTCCGCTCGTCCAGCTCGCGGCGCGCGCCCTTGAGCGAGACCGCGACGGCGGCCACCGCGGCGGCGCCCGCGGCTACGGACACCGGGGCGTTGATGAAGCCGTCGGGCACATGCATGGGCTGCTCCGCTTCCTCACAAAACGTTTAACCGTTCAAGAATAGTGCTCACTTGCAAACGGTTGGCAAGAGCGTCCACATCACGAAAAGCCCCCGGAACCTATCCCTCCGGATATGCGACATTGGAGGGGAATAGGTCGGATGGTGGCGATAGTGAGGTGCGGTCGTGGCTTCTGCGCAGTCTGATGCGATCGAGGACCGGGTCCGGGCCCGCGTGATCAATGACGACCCCCTCTACCGCGCCGTCCCGGTCTCGCTGCGCTTCGTCCCGGCCGAGCCGCTCGCGGTGCGGATCGTCTTCCCACCGGGCCTGTCCCCCGAGAACACCGAGAACGAGTGGGTCTTCCCGCTGGTCCTGCTGGAGACCGGCCTCCAGTCGCCGACCGGCAGCGGGGACGTCCGGGTCTGGCCGGCGGGCCGGGTGCAGACGGTGGTCGAGCTGCACTCCCCGGAGGGCGTGGCGGTGATCCAGTTCGACAGCGCGGCGCTCCGTCGCTTCCTGCGCCGCACCTACGCCGTGACGGGTACGGCCCCGCCCCGGCGCACCCCCGTCACCCGCTAGGCCGAAGCCGGCCCGGGAAAACCGGAGGGCCCGGTCGCCCCCTCGATGGGGTGCGACCGGGCCCTCCGCGATCCCGCGTCGACCGATCCGGCCCCGGTCGGAGCGATGGAGCTCCGACCGGGCCGGCCTCGGCTCCGATCAGGCGTTGACGAGCTCGCGCTCGCCGTCCGGGTCGTTGCCCGACCCGGCGTCCTCGTCACCGCCGAGGTGCTTGCGCAGGCCCTCGCCCTCGACGTCCACGTTGGGCATCGCCTTGTCGAGCCAGCGCGGCAGCCACCAGGCGCGGTGGCCGAGCAGGGCCAGGACCGCGGGCACGATCGCCATGCGGACCACGAAGGCGTCGAAGAACACCGCGACGGCCAGGCCGAAGCCGATCATCTTGACCATCTGCTCGCTGGAGCCGATGAAGCCCGCGAACACCGCGATCATGATCACGGCGGCGGCGGTGACCACCCGGGCGCCGTGCTGGAAGCCCGTCACGATGGCCTGGCCGGGCCGCTCCCCGTGGACGTACGCCTCCCGCATCCGGGTCACGAGGAAGACCTCGTAGTCCATGGCGAGACCGAAGACGACACCCACCATGAAGATCGGCATCATGCTCATGATCGGGCCGGTCTGCTCCACCCCGAAGAGCGAGCCCAGCCAGCCCCACTGGAAGACCGCGACCACCGCGCCGAGCGCGGCGACCACCGAGAGCAGGAAGCCCAGGGCCGCCTTGAGCGGCACCAGCACTGAGCGGAACACCAGCATCAGCAGCAGGAAGGCGAGTCCGACGACCAGGGCCAGGTAGGGCAGCAGGGCGTCGTTCATCTTCTGCGAGAAGTCGATGTTCATCGCGGTCTGGCCGCTGACGAGCACCTCGGCGCCGGTGTCCTTCTTGATCTCGGCGCGCACCTCGCGGATGTCGTGGACCAGCGTCTCGGTCTTCTCCGAGGAGGGCCGGTCCTTCGCGATCACGGTGACGGTGGAGGTGTCGCCCTCCTTGTTCGGCTGTCCGGGGATGACCGCGACCACGCCGTCGAGCTTCTTGACCGTGCCGACGACCTCGTCGACGGCCTGGTCGATGTCCTGGCCGTTCCGCAGGTCCTTGCCGTCGACGATCATCAGCAGCGGGCCGTTGAAGCCCGGGCCGAAGCCCTCGGACAGCAGGTCGTAGGCGCGGCGCTGGGTGGTGGACACCGGCTGGGAGCCCTCGTCGGGCAGGCCCATCTCCAGCTTGGAGGCCGGTACGGCGATCACGCCGAGGCCGATCACACCGGCCAGCAGCACCATCACCGGGCGGCGCAGCACGAACCGCGCCCACCGGGTGCCGCCGTTCGGCTTGGCCTCGGTGCCCTCGGGGCGGCCCTTGCCGAACAGCTTGGACTTGCTGCCCGCGGGCAGCACCCGCTTGCCGGCGAAGCCGAGCATGGCGGGGACCAGGGTGAGGGCCACGAGGACGGCGATGACCACGGTCCCGGCCGCCGCGAAGCCCATCTTGGTGAGCATCGGGATGTTGACCACGGCCAGGCCCACCAGGGCGATGACCACGGTGAGGCCGGCGAAGACCACCGCGGATCCGGCGGTGCCCGCGGCCCGACCGGCCGCCTCCTCGCGGTCCCGGCCCTCGGCCAGCTCGGCGCGGTAGCGGGAGACGATGAAGAGGGCGTAGTCGATGCCGACCGCGAGGCCGATCATCATCGCCAGCGTGGAGGTGGTGCTGCCCAGGTCCAGGACGTTGGCGAGGGCGGTGATGGAGGAGACGCCGATGCCGACGCCGATCAGCGCGGTCAGCAGCGGCAGTCCGGCCGCGACCAGTGAACCGAAGGTGATCACGAGGACCACGGCGGCCACGCCGACGCCGATGATCTCCCCAGAGCCGGTCTCCGGCATCACGGTCAGCGCGTCACCGCCGATCTCGACGGTGAGCCCGCTCTTCTGCGCGGCGGTCGCCGCGTCCTCCAGGGCCTCGCGGGTGTCGTCGGTCAGCTCCATGGCGCTGACCTTGTACGAGACGGAGGCGTAGGCGGTGGAGCCGTCCTGGCTGGTGGCCTTGGCCTGGTACGGGTCGGCGACCGAGGCCACCTGGTCCGAACCGTCCCGCAGCTCCTTGACGGTCTTCTCGATCTCGGCCTTGGGCCCGGCGTCGGTGATCTTCTGCCCGGCGGGGGCCTTGAAGACCACGCGGGCGGTGGCCCCGTCGGCGCGCTGGCCCGGGAAGCGCTGCTCCATCAGGTCGAAGGCGCGCTGCGCCTCCGTGCCCGGTATGGAGAAGGAGCTGGAGGTCGGGGTCGCCGCGGAGGCCGCGCCGAAACCGGCGAGCAGCAGCAGCGCCACCCAGGCCAGGGCGACGAACCGGCGGCGCCGGAACGCACCGCGGCCGAGGCGGTAGAGGAAGGTTGCCACGGAAGTGGTCTCCCGTTCAGGTCGTGGGATGGGACGGGGCGTGCGGAAGCCGCCCGACGACGAGAGCGGTACGTGTCAGGAGGTCCTGCTGGGGAGGGGCGGGACGGGTTCTGGATCAGGCGCCGAGGGCGGGGAACACCACGGCGTCGATGAAGTCGGCGAGGAAGGCCCGGTCCACCGGTCTGTCCTCGATCAGCGGGAGCGCGATGAACGCGCCGATGAGCATGTGCGGTACGTACTCCAGGGCCGGGCGGTCCGGGGCGATCTCCCCCCGGTCCACGGCCCGCCGGAGCATCAGCTGGAGTCCGTTGATCTCCGGTTCCACGAGCAGGTCGCGCAGGGCCCGGTGGAGCTCGGGGCTCTCGTGCACCGCGTGGGCCAGCCCGCGGATGAGCGCGGTGTCCTTGGCCATCTGGGCGTCGTCGGAGTGCTCGACCATCATCCCGAAATCGCCGCGCAGGCTGCCCGTGTCGATGTCCCGGAGGGACATCGGCTTCGTGCACCGCATGGCGTGGGCGACCAGCTCCGGCTTGCTGCCCCACTGGCGGTAGAGCGTGGCCTTGCTGGACTTGGTGCGGGCGGCGACGGCATCCATGGTCAGCGTCTCGTACCCCACCTCACGGAGGAGGTCGAGGACCGCCTCGAGCAGCTCGGCCTCCCGCTCGGGGGTGAGCCTGCTGCGCCGCGACGAGACCGCGTCGGCCATCTTCCCGGACTCCCTTCAGAACGAAACGGTTTCGTACCGCTACGACCATACCCCGCACACCAGCGAAACGAAACTGTTTCGTTTCCACTCGACCAAGTCCAGCATCCCCCGCCCACCCCACCGAACGCCCACTGGCGAAGCCCACAGCCGACAAACCCAAGCCCCGCGGCGAGGCCGAAGCCCACGGCCACCAAAACCAAGCCCCGCCATGAGGCCGAAAAATCCCAGGGGCACCGAAATCCAGCCCCGCCGGCGATCGAGGCGCGGGGTCCGGGGCGGAGCCCCGTGCCCACCGGCCCGAGCCGACCCGACCGCCCCGCCACACCCCCCCCACCCGCCGGGGCCCACCCGCACCCCGCACCCCGCACCCGAAATCACCGGTACGGGAACCCCCGTACGAGTTGCCGCACCCCCACCCCGCGGAAAGCATGAGGAGGTGAGCCACGACCCCGCCTACCTCCGGTTCCCGCACCTCCACGCCGACCTCCTCTGCTTCGCCGCCGAGGACGACCTCTGGGTGGCCCCCCTGGTCCCCGACGGCGTCACCCCCGGCCGCGCCTGGCGGCTCACCGTGGACCGGACCCGGGTCGGACACCCCCGGTTCTCCCCCGACGGCCGCCACATCGCCTTCACCACCTGGCGCAGCCTCGACCCGGAGATCCACCTCGCCCCCGTCGGCGGCGGCCCGGCCCGCCGCCTCACCTACTGGGGGTCCACCGACACCCGGGTCTGCGGGTGGACCCCGCCGGGCGAGGACGGCCGCAGCGACATCCTGGCCGTCTCCTCCCACGGCCAGCCGTTCTCCTACTTCTCCTGGGCCTACCGGCTCCCCACGGACGGCAGCCCCGGCGGCCGGCTGCCGTGGGGCCCGGTGAGCGCCATCGCCCTCCGCGACGACCCCGCCGCCGGCCCGGAGGACCCGCCGGACCGCCGCACCCTGCTCCTCAGCGGCAAGCCCCCGCACGAGCCGGCGGCCTGGAAGCGCTACCGCGGCGGTGCCACCGGCCGGCTGTGGCTGCACGGCGAACGCCTCCTGCCCGAGCTGGGCGGCCACCTGGACAGCCCCATGTTCGTCGGCGACCGGATCGCCTTCCTCTCCGACCACGAGGGCACCGGCAACCTCTACTCGTGCCTGCCCGACGGCACCGGACTGCTCCGGCACACCGACCACGACACCTTCTACGCCCGGCACGCCTCCTCCGACGGCACCCGCGTGGTCTACCAGTGCGCCGGCGAGCTGTGGCTGGTGGACTCCCTGGCCCCGGACTCCCGCCCGCGCCGGCTCGCGGTGGAGCTGGGCGGGCCGCGCGCCGGCCGCCGCACGTACTCGGTGCCCGCCGCGCACCACGTGGAAGGGCTCAGCGTGGACGCCACCGGCCGGGCCAGCGCCGTGACCGTCCGCGGCAGCCTGTACTGGCTGACCCACCGCGACGGCCCCGCCCGCACCATCGCCGACACCCCGGGGGTACGGGTCCGGCTGCCCGAGATGCTGGGCAGTGGCGGCCAGGTGGCGTACGTGACGGACGCCGAGGGCGAGGACGCCGTCGAGATCGCCTACCTGCCGAGGGCCAGCGGGGACCGCGAACCGCGCCGGCTGGCCGCCGGGGAGCTGGGCCGGGTCCTGGAGCTGGTCGCCGACCCGGAGGGGGAGCGCCTGGCCATCGCCTCCCACGACGGGCGGCTGCTGCTCGTGGACGCCACCGAGGAGTCCAACGGCGAGGTCAGCGAGCTGATCCGGTCGGTCAACGGGCCCGTGACCGACCTCGCCTTCTCCCCCGACGGGACCTGGCTGACCTGGTCGCACCCGGGCATCGGCCGTTCCCTGCGGCAGATCAAGATGGCCCGGATCTCCGGCCCCGGGGCCCGTACCGTCGTGGACGTCACCAACGGACGATTCGAGGACGAGAACCCGGTCTTCACCCGCGACGGCCGCTACCTGGCCTTCCTCTCCTGGCGCGGCTTCGACCCGGTGTACGACGTGCACACCGGGGACCTCTCCTTCCCGCTGGGCTGCCGCCCGTACCTGGTCCCGCTCTCCTCGGCCACCCCCTCCCCCTTCGCCCTGTCCCCCGACGGCCGCCCCGCCGCCGGCGGACTGGACCCGTTGGAGGGTGAACCGGGCGGGGACGGCGGCGCGGTCACCGTGGAGGCGGAGGGCCTGGAGAGCAGGGTGACGCCGTTCCCGGTGTCCGCGTCCAAGTACTCCGCCCTGCACCCGGTCAGCGGCGGCGGCCTGGTCTGGCTGCGCTGGCCGATCTCGGGTGCCCTCGGCGAGACCTTCGCCAACCCGGCCGACACCTCCGGCAAGCCCACCCTGGAGCACTTCGACATCACCAAGGCCCGCAAGACGGAACTGGCCTCCGGGCTCGACTGGTTCGCCGCGAGCGGGGACGGCAGCCGGCTCGTCCTCAACGACGACGGGGAGCTGCGGGCGGTGCCCGCCACCGAGTCGGGCGACGGGGACGCCACCGTCTACCTGGACATGCGTCGCATCCTCCACGAGGCGGACCCGGCCGCGGAGTGGCGGGGGGCCTTCGAGGAGGCCGGGCGGCTGATCCGGGCCTACTTCTGGGAGCCGCAGATGTGCGGGATCGACTGGGACGGGGTGCTGGCGCAGTACCGTCCCCTGGTCGAACGGGTCGCCTCCCCCGACGACTTCGCCGACCTGCTCCGCGAGGTCCTCGGCGAGCTGGGCACCTCCCACGCCTACGTGGCCCCGGCCCGCCGCAACGAGGGCCCCCCGCACTACCAACGCGCCATGGGCCTGCTCGGCGCCAACCTGGTCTGCCGGGACGGCCAGTGGATGGTGAAGCGGATCCTGCCCGGTGATTCCTCCGACTCCAAGGCCCGTTCCCCGCTGGCCGGTTCCGGGATCCGGGAGGGCGCCGTCCTCACCCACGTGGACGGCCGGCCGGTGGATCCGGTGGCGGGCCCGTACCCGCTGCTGGCCGCCGCGGGCGGCACCACCGTGGAGTTGACCTTCACCCCCGCCGAGGGCGAGGGCCGGGCCCGCCGGGTCGCGGTGGTCCCGCTCGTGGACGAACGTCCGCTGCGCTACCAGGACTGGGTGGCCAAGCGCCGGGCGGTGGTCCGCGAGATCAGCGGGGGCCGCTGCGGATACCTGCACATCCCCGACATGGGCGGCTCCGGCTGGGCGCAGTTCAACCGCGACCTGCGGTTGGAGGTCTCCCGGCCGGCCCTGATCGTGGACGTCCGCGGCAACGCGGGCGGGCACATCAGCGAGCTGGTGGTGGAGAAGCTGACCCGGCGGATCCTCGGCTGGGACCTCACCCGCAACGCCCAGGCCGTCAGCTACGCCTCGAACGCCCCGCGCGGCCCGGTGGTGGCCCTCGCCGACGAGGCCACCTCCTCCGACGGTGACATGATCACCGCGGCCTTCAAACTGCTGGGCCTGGGCCCGGTGGTGGGCCAGCGCACCTGGGGCGGGGTGGTGGGCATGACCGGCCGGCACACCCTCGGGGACGGCACGGTGATCACGGTGCCGATGAACGCGGCCTGGTTCCCCGAGTACGGCTGGTCGGTGGAGAACCACGGGGTGGAGCCCGATCTCGCGGTGCTGCGGACCCCGCTGGACTGGGCCGAGGGCCGGCACGCCCAGCTCGACGACGCCGTGACCGTGGCGCTGGAGCTGCTGGAGCGGCACGAGGCGGCCACACCGCCCGGCTACACCGACGTGCCCGACCGCCGCCGCCCGCCGCTGCCGCCCCGCGCCTGAGGGGGCGGGGCGGGGGCCCGGATGCGCGACAGGGCCCCGGAGGCCGCACACGTCGGTGTGCGGTGTTCCGGGGCCCAGTCGTCGGGGGCGCCGTGTGCGATCCCGGTAGCAGTCGGGCGGCGCCCCGCGGGGAAGCCGGGGCCTGCCGGCCCTCCCCGCCTCGGGACGGTGTGCGAAGCCCGTCCCCCCGTCGCCGCTCGCATACGGAGGGACGGGCTCCGTCCAGCGTGGCACGGGGTCCGCGGGCCCGCACGTCGATCAGCGGCGAGCCGGCCGACCGCTGGCGCGAGCGCGGTCCGGCCGCCCGCTCCCGCCCCTTCCGGTCGGTCCGACCGTCGCCGTCAGCCGGTCGGCCGCGGGGCCCGCTCCCGCTCGTCGGCCGCTCCCCCGGCCCCGACCAGCCCCTGCGGGGCCTCGCCGAGCCGCGGGCCGAAGCGCTTCATCTCCCGCTGTCCGCCGAGGGCGATGAACCCGGGCAGGTAGCCGCGGAGCCCCTGCATGCCCCGCAGCCACGCCTGCGCGTACACGTGCGCGGAGCGGCGTTCGATCCCGGCGACGATCCGGTCCACGGCCGGGCTCAGCGGGTAGGTGCGGTTGGCGGGCCAGGGGAGCCGTCCGCGCAGTTCCCTCATCACGTCGTTCTGGTCGGCCCCGCGCACCATGTCGGTGTCGGTCCAGGACAGGTAGCCGACCCCGACCCGTACCCCCTTGTGCGCGACCTCGGCGCGCAGGCAGTGCGCGAAGGCTTCCACCCCCGACTTGGAGGCGCAGTAGGCGCTCATCATCGGGGCGGGGGTCATCGCCGCCAGCGAGGCGATCTGGAGGAAGTAGCCGCGGCTCTCGGAGAGCACGGGCAGGAAGGCGCGGGCGGTGACGGCGCTGCCGATCAGGTTGACCTCGATGACGCGGCGCCAGGCCGCCGGGTCGTCCTGTCCGAAGGGTCCGCCCGCGGCGACCCCGGCGTTGGCGACGACCACGTCCACCTTGCCGAAGCGCTGCTTGACCTCCTCGGCGACGCGGGCCATGGCCTCGTGGTCGGTGACGTCGGCGAACCAGTACGCGCTGTCGGTGTGCAGCCGCTCCGAGACCTCCTTCAGGGCCTCGGGCTCCAGGCCGACCAGGGCCACCCTGGCACCCCGGGCGGAGAGCTTGCGGGCCAGCAGTTCGCCGACGCCGCGGGCCGCCCCGGTGACGACGGCGACCTGGCCTTCCAGACTGTTCCGCGTGCTCACGGCGTCTCCTTCTCGGCGGTCTCGGCCGGTACGGCCCGCCCCGCCTTCTCGGTGTCCTCGGCGGCCTCGGGGGCCCTGCCGTCCTCTGTGCGCCCTGTTCCGTGCGTCCGCTCCGTATGGTCCGCCCGTTGCGCCCCTTCCGCCCGTCCCGCCGGCTCCGGTCGGGCCGCGGGTCCGGGTGCCAGGTGGTCGCGGACCAGCCCGACGATGGCCGCGGTGACGGCCTCCGGGGCCTCGACCGGGGTCATGTGTCCGGCGCCGGTGAGTTCCGTCAGTCCCACGCACCGCGGCAGGGCGGCCGCCAGGGCCCGGGCGTGGGCGACCGGGGTCAGCCGGTCGGCGGTGCCGGCCAGTACGGCCACGGGCATCCGCAGGTCCCGCACCCCCGCGTCGAGGTCGAGCTCCGCGAGGACCTCGGACCAGGCGTGCCGGACCTTGGCGGGGCAGGCGTGCACGATCCGGGCGCAGGCCGCTACCCGCTCGGGGGCGGTGCCGGGCGCCATGGTGGCGTACTTGAGCACGGCCCGGGCCACCGGGGTGACCGGGCCCAGCGGGGCCCGGGAGCCGAGCACGGCCCGGGTGAGGCGGGTGCGCAGCGGGCCGGGGCGCAGCGGCAGCACGGTGGCCTCGGCGGTGAGCCGGGCGCTGCCGGTGGAGCACAGCAGCAGGGCGGCGGCGTGTTCGGTGAGCTCGGGGCGGTCGGCGGCGGCCATGAGGGTCATGCCGCCCATGGAGTGGCCCGCGATGACGGCCCGCTGCCCGGGGGCGAGGGTGGTGCGGAGCACGGCGGCCAGGTCGTCGGCGAGGGCGGTGGTGCTGTGGGTGGAGGCGGCCGGGCTGCGGCCGTGGCCGCGCTGGTCGTAGGCGATGACCCGGTGGTCGGGGGCGAGGGCGCGGATCTGCGCGGCCCAGAAGGCGGTGGAGCAGGTCCAGCCGTGGGCCAGGACCACGGCGGGGGCGTCCTCGTCCCCGTGTTCCTCCACGTGCAGCCGGGCGCCGTCGGCGGAGACCGCGACGCTTTCGCGGCGGGCGGGGGGCGGGCTGTAGGGGCCTTCGGTGACGTGCGTCAGGCGGCTCACGCGGCGCCCTCCGCCGGTGCGTCCGTACCGGCGGCGGGGGTGGTGGTGCGGGCGGTGGCGGGTGACTTGCGGGTCCGGCCGGCGGGGCCGTCCGTGCGGTCGGTCCGCCCGGTCCCGTCGGTCTTCGCGGCCTGGGCGGGCAGGGCCCGGCCGGTGGGCCGTTCGCGGTCCCGGTGCCGCACGATCTCGTACTCGCCGAGGTCCACGGTGCGGACGGCGCGCCGGAACTCGCCGGTGGTGCCGGGCCAGACGGTGGTGTTGCGGCCGCTGGAGTCCAGGTACCAGCTGGTGCAGCCGCCGGTGTTCCAAACGGTGCGGGTCATGCGGTCCTGGACCCGGCGGTTCCAGGTGTGCACGGCGGAGGGGCGGGCGGCCAGGGCGGCCCGGCCGCCGAGGAGGCCGAGCTGGCGCAGGTAGTCGGCCATGTAGTTCAGCTGGGACTCGATCATGAGGATCATCGAGCTGTTGCCCAGCCCCGTGTTGGGGCCGATGATCGTCATCCAGTTGGGGAACCCGGCGGCGGTGGCGCCGCGGAGCGCCTGCATGCCGTCCTTCCAGGTCTCGGCGAGGGTCTCGCCCGCGGCGCCCACGACGCGGTCGGCGATGGGCATGTCGGTGACGTGGAAGCCGGTGCCGAAGATGATCGCGTCGACCTCGGTCTCGGTGCCGTCGGCGGCGACCAGGGTGTTCCCGCGGATCTCCTTGAGTCCGGAGGCGACCAGGTCCACATTCGGGCGGGCCAGGGCCGGGTAGTACTCGCTGGAGAGCAGGATGCGCTTGCAGCCGATCCGGTAGTCCGGGGTCAGCTTGGCGCGCAGCGCCGGGTCCTTGATGGAGCGGGCCATGTTGGCCTTGGCCAGGGACTCGATCCAGCCGAGCTGGTTCGGGTGCTTGGTGAAGGCGCCGACCTGGAGCTCGCGGATGCCCCACAGCAGGCCGCGGCGGGCGGCCCGGGTGAAGGGCAGCTGGCGGTGCAGCCAGCGTTCGGCGCCGGAGATGGCCCGGTCGGTGCGGGGCAGCACCCAGGGGGGCGTGCGCTGGAAGAGGGTGAGCCGTTCGGTCTCGCCGGCGATGGCCGGGACGATCTGGATGGCGGAGGCCCCGGTGCCGACCATCGCCACGCGCTTGCCGCGCAGGTCGTAGTCGTGGTCCCAGCGGGCCGAGTGGAAGACCTTGCCGGGGAATTCGGCGAGGCCGGGGATCTCCGGCATCTTCGGGTCGGAGAGCGGCCCGGTGGCGGAGACGACCACGTCGGCGATCAGGTCCCCGGTGGAGGTCTCGATCTCCCAGTACAGCTCCTCGGCGTTCCACCGCATCATCCGGACCTCGGTGTCGAGCCGGATGTGCCGGCGCAGCCCGAAGGTGTCCGCGACCTGCTCCAGGTAGGCCCTGATGTGCCGCTGGCCGGAGAAGGTCCGGGGCCAGTCGGGGTTCGGGGCGAAGGAGAAGGAGTACAGGTGTGAGGGCACGTCGCAGGCGCACCCCGGATAGCTGTTGTCGCGCCAGGTGCCGCCCACGGAGTCGGCGCGCTCCAGGACGACGAAGTCGGTGATGCCCTCGCGGCGCAACCGGACCGCGGCTCCCAGTCCGCCGAATCCCGATCCGATCACCGCCACGCGTACGTGCTCGCGCCGGCCTCCCTGCTCTGCCATGCCCACGCCCTCCCGCAGTCCCTGTCCCGAGTACCACGACACTGCCAGCAATCACTGGCACGGTTGGGAGCGTAGAGCAGCCGCGTACTCATGGGTAGGGGTCACGCGCGGAAAGTTACCCGCGGTATGCGCCCCCCGCGGCCGCCTCGCCTAGGCTGCGGGCGTGGCGGAAGACGAAGAACGCAGCGGACCGGACGGCACCGTACCGGGCGGAGCCCGCGCGTACCGGACGGAGGAACTGGCCGAGGCGGCCGGGATCCCCGTCCGCACCCTGCGCTTCTACCGCGAGCGCAAACTGCTCCCGCCGCCCCGCCGCGAGGGCCGCATCGCCTGGTACGACGAGCACCACCTGGCCCGTCTGCGCACCATCACCGCCCTCCTTGAGCGGGGCCACACCCTCGGCGGGATCGCGGAGCTGACGGCGGCCTTCGAGAACGGCCGCGACCTCGGACAGCTGGGCGCCCTGCTGGGCCTGTCCACGACCACCGGCGGGCTCGACTGGACCGAGGAGACCCCGGTCCGCCTCACCCCGGAGGCCCTCGCCGACTACTTCGAGGGCGAGGTCACCCCGGAGAACCTGGCCGCCTCCCTGGAGCTGGGCTACCTGGCCACCGACGGGGACGAGATCGTGCACGTCAGCCGCCGGCTGCTGGACGTCTCCTCGGCCCTGGTCCGCGAGGGCGTGCCGCTGGCCGCCGTGCTGGAGGCGGGCCGCCGGGTCCGCGAGCACGCGGACGCCATGGCCCGGCTCTTCGGCGAGCTGGTCGCCACCCACCTGTCGGCCGACGGCGCGGACCCGGCGGCCGCCGTGGACCGGCTGCGCCCGCTGGCCAAGAGCGTGGTCGAGGCCGAGCTGTCCATGGCCATGGACCGTCTGCTGCGCGGGGACCAGGCGGAGCCGGCGGCCTGAGCCGCCCGCCCCGCGACGGACCGCGACGGGGCTCAGGGGCCGTAGACCACCGTGACCGGCGCGTGGTCGGACCAGCGCTCCGGATGCGTCTCCGCCCGCTCCACCAGCGCCTTCACGGCCCGCGCGGCCAGCCCCGGGGTGGCCACGTGCAGGTCGATCCGCCAGCCCGCGTCGTTGTCGAAGGCCCGACCGCGGTAGGACCACCAGGAGTACGGGCCCGTGGTGTCCGGGTTCAGGGCGCGGACCACGTCCACGTACCCGGCGTGGGCCGGGTCGTAGACCTTGCCCAGCCACTCCCGCTCCTCGGGCAGGAAGCCCGCGCTCTTGCGGTTGGTCTTCCAGTTCTTGAGGTCCGCCTCTTCGTGGCAGATGTTCCAGTCCCCGCAGACCAGCACCTCCCGGCCGTCGGCCGCGGCCCGCGCCTTGAGGGCGGTCAGGTACTCCAGGAACTCGCCCATGAAGCGGTACTTCTCGTCCTGCTTCTCGGTGCCCGCCTCACCGGAGGGCAGGTACAGGCTGGCGACGGTCACGCCCGGCAGGTCGACCTCCAGGTAGCGGCCGGCGGAGTCGAACTCCTCGCTGCCGAACCCGACCCGCACCCGCTCCGGGGCCCGGCGCGTGTACACGGCCACCCCGGCCCGCCCCTTGGCCGCGGCCGGCGCGAAGACGGTGTGCCAGCCCTCGGGGGCCCGCACCTCCTCCGGCACCTGCCCCTCCTCGGCCCGGACCTCCTGGAGGAGGACCACGTCGGCGTCCGTCCCGGTCAGCCAGGGCACGAAGCCCTTCTTGGCGGCGGCACGGATCCCATTCACATTCACGGAGGTCACGGTGAGCATCCCGGCACCATACCTCCGTCCTTTCCCGCTTCCGTACGATGTTCGAATGCCGAACGGGACCGAACTGCAGACCACCACCTACGACCACCCGGACGCGGTCGCGCTCGACGACCGGGTCCAGCTGGAGTACCAGGAGCGCTACCAGGGCGAGGGCGACGCCACCCCCCTGGACCCCGCCATGTTCCTGGCCCCGCACGGCCTCTACCTGCTCGCCTACGACCCCGACGGCACCCCCGTGGCCAGCGGCGCCTGGCGCTCCCAGGAGAAGAACGAGGAGGGCTACTCCGACGGCGACGCCGAGATCAAGCGGATGTACGTGGTCCCGGAAGCCCGCGGCCGCGGCCTCGCCCGCCGCATCCTCACCGCCCTGGAGACCGACGCCCGCGCCGCCGGCCGCACCCGCATGGTTCTGGAGACCGGCGACCAACAGCCGGAGGCCATCGCCCTGTACCTCTCCGCCGGCTACACCTTCTGCTCCAAGTTCGGCCTCTACCGCGACTACGACTCCAGCCGCTGCATGGCCAAGCCCCTGCACCCGTAGCCCCGCCCGAGGCGCGCCGCCCACCCCCGATCCCCGCTTGATGAACCACCCCACCCCACCCCAAACCCACCCCGACCGGATCCGGTGAACCGATTCGCTCGTACGAGCGACACCGCGTGACTACGCACCGTGTCCACCGACAGACTCTCCGTGTACACATCGTGACGCCCCGCCCGCGCCCTCCGCGTGGAATCCGGCGCGTCCACACCCACCCACCCGCACCCGCACACCCGTGCCCGCGGACACGCACCCAGGAGAGTCACATGCGCGCAGCAGCCCGCTCCCTCGCCGCCGTCACCGGCGCCGCCGCCCTCCTCTTCGGCCTCGGCACGGTCACGGCCACCCCGGCCGTCGCCGACCCCTGCGGCTTCTTCGAGACCAGCAGCGACGCCTGGTACAACCACTGCACCAGTGACGGTTCCCGGGTGATCATCGAGGTCGAGGTCTGGGGCCCGAACTACGAGAAGTGCGTGGGCCCGGGCAACACCTGGCTGGGCTCCGCGAGCAAGATCGACGGGGCTTGGTACGTGGGCCGCACCTGCTGACCGGTGCTCACCCGCCGCTCCGTCAGCGGCCGCCTCGCCGGGGCCCGACCCCTCCCCGGAAAGGCGGAAGCCCCACCCGGTCAGAGACCGGGTGGGGCTTCCATCGTCTGTGGACCTGTGGGGATTTGAACCCCAGACCCCCTCGATGCGAACGAGGTGCGCTACCAGACTGCGCCACAGGCCCTTGCGACGTGTGAAACATTAGCATCCCCGTCGGCGGATCCAAAAATCGGTATCCGCGCAGGTCATGCGTTACTCGTTCGCGGCCCGCGGACGGTCCTCGGACTCGAACTGGTCGAACAGCGGGGTGCGCCCGCGGTCACGGGGACGGCGGCGGTCCACCGGGCGACGGGCTCCGTCCGCGGCGACCTCCGCCGGAGCCCCGTCCGGCGACGACTGCGACGGGGACGAGACCTGCGGCGGCGGGGCGCCGTGCGGCTGGGCGCGCAGTCGGGGCTCGGTGGGCTCCGCGGTGCTGGAGCGGGCGGAGCTCCAGGACTCGGCGGGGCCGGAGGCGCGCGGGGCGACGGGGGCGGTCACGTACGTGGGCAGCGGGACCGGTACGGGCTCCCAGCTGTCCCCGCGGGCCGGTCCGCGCTCCCGCTCGCGCTGCTGGTCCACCCACTCGGCGTGGTCGGTCTGCTCGACCAGGGCGCGGCGGCCCGCCTCCTGCGGGGAGACCAGGGGCGCCGGCTCGGGTTCGGCCACGGCCTGCGCGGCCGGTTCGGGCTCGCGCTGCCGGGAGCGGTTCTCGCGCAGGCTCCGGGCCGCGGCCTCGGCGCGGCGCCGGTCCATGGTGAAGGCGAACCGGCGGCGCTCCTGCACCCGCAGGTGTGCGATGTACCCGCTGAGCAGGACGGCCGGGATGCCGGGGACCCAGAGCAGGTGGAGTCCGCCGACGGCGGCGACCACGGCGCCCAGGGTGAAGGCGAGGAAGAGGACGGCGGTGGTGCGGCGGCGGCGGGCCAGGACCTGCGACCGCTGGCGCCGGGCCCGTTCGGCCGCCTCCGCCCCCGCGGCGGCCGCGCTCGCGCGCGCGGGATCCGTCCGGGTCGGGGGCATGGCTGGGGCCCGGTCGTCGACGTCCACGGAATCGATCGCTTCCGTGACGACGGCGTCCGGGTGTCCGCCGGGTTCCGCCCCCGCATCGCGCTCACGCAGGTCCTTGGCGTAACGGCGCTCCATGCCCGCCCGTCCCGACAGGAGTCGGATGGCGGTGGAGAAGCGTTCCGTCGGCCGAGCTTCGTTCAGCTCGTCCTGCCTCCGGAGCCACATGGGCACCAGGTAGGCGGCCCAGGCCCCGACAATGACTGCGTAGATGAGGCCGCTGCTGCTCACATCTCACACCGTAGAGGGATCCGAGCGACGGCATCCGCCAATTGGGCCGGTGTGTCGCACGATCTGGCTGATATCACGGACTTTTTTTGTGATTCTTCGGATCAGTTTATGGATGAATGGGTACTGAATTCGAACAGATTTTTCATTATCGGCTGTCCTCCGACCGCCCGTCCTCCTGCCTGCGGTGCCACCGGCGCAGCAGCCCCTCGGGGACCTCTTCGGCGGTGAGGGCGAAGACCAGGTGGTCCCGCCAGGCGCCGTCGATGTGGAGATAGCGCGGCCGCAGGCCCTCGGGGCGGAATCCGAGCTTTTCCACCACGCGCTTGCTGGGCCCGTTCTCGGGCCGAATGCAGACTTCGACGCGGTGCAGACCGACGGTGCGGAAGCAGTGGTCCACGGCCAGGGCCACCGCCGTGGGCATCACCCCGCGCCCGGCGACCTCCCGGTCCACCCAGTAGCCGACGTGCCCCGCGCACATCGATCCCCAGGTGATGCCGGCCACCGTCAACTGCCCGACGAGCCGGCCCTCGTACTCGATGACGAAGGGCAGCATGCGCCCCGCGTTCGCCTCGGCCCTCAGGTGCCGGACCATCTGGCGGTAGGTGGGCCGCTGGACCACCGGGCCCCAGGGGGCGGGCGGCGGGACGGTCGCCTCCCAGGGGCGCAGCCACTCACGGTTGCGCCGGTTCACCTCGCGCCAGGCGGACTGGTCGCGCAGCTTTATCGGGCGCAGCAGGACGGGTCCGTCCGCCAGCACCGCGGGCCAGGAGGGGCCGTTCAGCTCGGGCTCCCTGCGGGTCGGGGATGGTCGCCGCCGCGGAGCTGGTCCACGGCGTGCGGCAGGATGCGTTCGAGGACGGCCAGGCCGTCGCGGACCCCGCCGGTGGAGCCGGGCAGGTTGACGATGAGGGTGCGGCCCGCGACGCCGGCCAGCCCCCGGGAGAGCGCGGCGGTGGGGACCTTCGCCAGCCCCTCGGCGCGGATGGCCTGCGGGATGCCGGGGACCTCGTAGTCGATGACCCGGGCGGTGGCGTCGGGGGTGCGGTCCGTGGGCGAGATGCCGGTGCCGCCGGTGGTGAGGATGACCTGGTAGCCCGCGGCGACCCCGTCGCGCAGGGCCCGCTCCACGGGATCCCCGTCCGGGACCACGACTGGCCCGTCCACCCGGAATCCGAGGCGGGTCAGGGCCTCGGCGAGCAGCGGCCCGCCGCGGTCGGCGTACACGCCGGCGGAGGCCCGGTTCGAGGCGGTGACGACCAGGCCGCGGGGGGCCGGTTCGGCGGGCTCCGCCCCGGGGACCGGGTCGGGGTGCGGGCTCACGCCCGGCTCCAGTCACCGGACTTGCCGCCGGTCTTCTCCTCCACGCGGACGTCGGTGATGACGGCGCCCTTGTCCACGGCCTTGACCATGTCGACGACGGTGAGGCCGGCGACGGCGACGGCGGTCAGGGCCTCCATCTCCACGCCCGTGCGGTCGGTGGTCTTCACGGTGGCCAGGATCTCCACGGCGTCGTCGGCCACCGACAGCTCCACCTTCACGCCGGAGACGGCGAGGGGGTGGCAGAGCGGGATGAGGTCGGGGGTCTTCTTGGCCCCCATGATCCCGGCGATCCGCGCGGTGGCGAGGGCGTCGCCCTTCGGTACGCCCTCGCCCCGCAGCAGTTCGATCACCCGGGGCGACACCAGGACCCGTCCGCTGGCGCGGGCGGTGCGGGTGGTGACGTCCTTGCCGGACACGTCCACCATCCGGGCCGCGCCCGCCTCGTCGATGTGGGTCAGCCTGCTCTGGGTACTCATGTGCTGTGCCGCTCCCGCTCAGGGCCCCGCAAGGGCCTGTGTGGTGCAACACGCTACCCGCACCGGGGCGGGGTCAGCCGAGCAGGACCACGTCCAGTGCGGTGCCCGGCTCCACCGACGTGGTGTCCTCCGGGACCACGAACAGGCAGTCCGCGTGCGCGAGTGCCGCGATCAGGTGCGAACCGGACCCGCCGACCGGGGAGACCGTGCCCGCCTCGGCGTCGTAGGTGCCGCGCAGGAACTGGCGCCGGCCGGCCGGGGAGGTGAAGCCCTTCTCGGCGCGCAGCTCGGCCCGGACCACCGGGCGGTGCAGGTCGGTCAGACCCATCAGGGCGCGGATCGCGGGCCGTACGAACAACTCGAAGGAGACGTACGAGGAGACCGGGTTGCCGGGCAGGGCCAGCAGGGGGGTGTGGTCGGGGCCGACGGAGCCGAAGCCCTGCGGCTTGCCGGGCTGCATGGCGAGCCGGCGGAAGTCGACGCCGCCGCCCGCGCCGTCCTCGTCCTCGGAGCCGACCTCGGAGAGGGCCTCCTTGACCACGTCGTAGGCGCCGACGCTGACCCCGCCGGTGGTGACCAGGAGGTCGGCGCGGATCAGCTGGTCCTCGATGGTGGAGCGCAGGGTCTCGGCGTCGTCGGCGACGGCGCCGACCCGGTAGGAGATGGCTCCGGCGTCCCGGGCGGCGGCGGCCAGGGCGAAGCTGTTGGAGTCGTAGATGCGGCCCTCGGTGAGGGGTTCGCCGGGCTGGACCAGCTCGCTTCCGGTGGAGAGCACCACCACGCGGGGGCGGGGCCGGACCCGGACGGTGCCGCGGCCGATGGCCGCGAGCAGGGCGATCTGCGGGGGCCCGAGGACGGTGCCCGCGGCCAGGGCGAGGTCCCCGGCCTGCACGTCGCTGCCGCGGGCGCGGACGTGGGCGCGGGCCTCGGCGGCCCGGTGCACCCGGACCTCTCCCTCGGCGCCCTCGGGGGCCGCGCTGGCCGGGGTCATGCCGTCGGCGGCACCGGAGCCGGTGCCGCCGTCGGTCCACTCCACGGGGACCACGGCCTCCGCGCCGGGCGGCAGCGGGGCCCCCGTCATGATGCGGGCGGCCTGGCCGGGGCCGACGGTGGGCAGCTCGCCGCTGCCCGCCGCCACGTCCCCGATCACCGTGAGCACCGCGGGGAACTCCTCGCTCGCCCCCTGGACGTCGGCCACCCGGACGGCGTACCCGTCCATGGAGCTGTTGTCGAAGGGCGGCAGGGCGACGGGCACGGTGACGTCCTCGACCAGGACACAGCCCTGGGCGTCCGGCAGCTGGAGCTCGATCGGCTCCAGCGGGCGGACCGCGGCGAGGATGTCGGCCAGGTGCTCGTCCACCGACCAGAGGCGCGGGCGGCCGGTGTCCTGCGGTGCGGTACTGCTCACGGTGCTACATCTCCTCGCTGACGTAACTGCGAAGCCAGCTCCGGAACTCCGGGCCCAGGTCCTCGCGCTCGCAGGCGAGTCGCACGATGGCCCGCAGGTAGTCCCCGCGGTCGCCGGTGTCGTAGCGGCGGCCGGTGAAGACCACCCCGTGCACCGGGCCGCCGAAGGTCTCGTCCTCGGCAAGCTTCTGCAGGGCGTCGGTGAGCTGGATCTCCCCACCGCGGCCCGGCTCGGTCTCCCGCAGTATGTCGAACACGGCGGGGTTGAGGACATAGCGGCCGATGACGGCGTAATTGCTCGGAGCTTCCGACGGGTCCGGCTTCTCGACGAGTCCGGTGACTCGTACGAGGTCCTCCTCGTCGGTCCGTTCCACGGCCGCACAACCGTAGAGGTGGACCTGCGACGGATCGACCTCCATGAGGGCGACCACGCTGCCGCCGGTGCGGGCCTGGACCTCGACCATCCGGGAGAGGAGCGGGTCCCGCGGGTCGATCAGGTCGTCGCCGAGGAGCACCGCGAAGGGCTCGCGGCCCACGTGCGGGGCCGCGCACAGCACGGCGTGGCCGAGACCGCGCGGGTCGCCCTGGCGGACGTAGTGCATGGTGGCCAGGTCGCTGGACTCCTGGACCTTCTTCAGGCGGTCGTCGTCGCCCTTGGCGGCCAACGCGGATTCCAGCTCGTAGTTGCGGTCGAAGTGGTCCTCCAACGGCCGCTTGTTACGTCCTGTGATCATCAGGACATCGGTCAGACCGGCCGAAACGGCTTCCTCGACCACGTACTGGATCGCCGGTTTGTCGACGACAGGCAGCATTTCCTTGGGGGTGGCCTTGGTCGCCGGCAGGAACCGGGTGCCGAGTCCGGCTGCCGGGATGACAGCCTTGGTGATCACTGGGTGCGACATCGTCATGGGCGCACGATAGCCGCTGCGTATGCGAGCAAGGTTAGATTCCGGTAAATAGCTGCTGATTTAGAGGGGTTTGTGAGCCAGCTGTGGTACAGAACCGAACCGTCAAATCGGACCTCCGGCGCGAACTGCTCACGGCCCGCCGCGCCTTGACCCCCGAGGAGACCGCGACCGCCGCCTCGGCCCTGGCCCGGCAGGCCCTGGCCCTCCCCGAGCTGGCCGCCGCCCCCACCGTGGCCGCCTACGTCTCCGTGGGCTCCGAGCCGGGCACCCGCGCCCTCCTCGACCTGCTGCACGAACGCGGCACCCGGGTCCTGCTCCCGGTACTGCTCCCCGACAACGACCTGGACTGGGCCCCGTACGAGGGCCCCGACAGTCTGGCCCCGGTGGGCCGGGCCGGGAAGATGACGCTGCTGGAGCCGGTGACCGGGCGGCTGGGGCCGGCGGCCGTCACCGCCGCCGACACCGTGCTGCTGCCCGGCCTGGCCGTGGACGGGCGCGGGATGCGGCTGGGCCGCGGCGGCGGTTCGTACGACCGGGTGCTGGCCCGGCTGGAGCGGGCCGGGGCGACCCCGGCCCTGGTCGTCCTCCTCTACGCGGACGAGGTGGTCGCGCGGGTCCCGGAGGAACCGCACGACCACCCCGTCCAGGCCGTGGTCACCCCCGCGGGGGTGGTCCGCTTCCCCGCCGCGTGAGCGGGGCCCGCCCTCAGGGTTCGAGGGTCAGGGTGTCCACCGTGGCCTTGTCCACGGCGGCCTTGCCGTAGGGCCAGTCCAGCAGCTCGCCCTTGGCCCACAGCTCCGTCTGGTCGGTGTAGTGCGAGCTGTAGGCGTGGCCGGAGGCGCCGGTCAGGTTGATCCAGCGGGACTTGTCGAGGTCGTCGAGGTTGACCACCATCCGCATGGACGGCACCCAGGTGACCCCGTAGCCGCCGGCCGCGTTCCAGCCGGTGGCGTTGACGGTGGCCTCACCGCCGCCCAGGTTCCAGGGGCCCCGGTTGAGCAGCCACTGCACGAAGCCGGGGCCCTCGGTGCCGAGGGTCTGGTTGCGCAGGGTCAGCTGGTGCAGCCGGCCCCAGTTCCAGGTGCCGACGTCCTTGCCGAGCTTCGCGGTCAGCTCCCAGCGGGCGTCCTTCATGGCCCGGGCGAACAGCTCGTCCCGGGTGGTCGTGGCCTTGTCCAGGCGGGTGCCCGAGGTCTGCCACCAGCTGGAGTCCTCGTCCTTCATCAGCCGGCGGACCACCTCGAACCAGCGGTCGCCGCCGTCCGGCTGCGCCGAATCGGCGTCCCGCTCGCCGCACTCGACGACCATCTCGGAGAGGTCGTCGGCGGGGGCGGTGCTGCCCGGGGCGCGGACGGTGAGGCAGCTGCCCTCGACCCGCAGCTCCTTGGGCAGCTTGTTCCCGAAGGCCAGCTTGAGGATGTTGCGCCAGACGGCGTTGAAGTAGGCGGCGGCCGCGGAGTCCGGCTCCTGGGTGTAGTTCCAGCCGTCCAGCAGCTTCTGGGCCTCGCGGACGTCCGGGTCCGAGATCCGGATCTTCGACAGGACCGGGGTCAGCAGCGCGGCGATCTCGCTGCTGTTGTCGGTCTGCATCAGCCGCATGTCGTCGGTGGAGATCTTCCCGCTGTCCTTGATCTTCGCCTCGATGAGGTCGTTGATCCGCTGGCTGCGGGCGCCGTAGCCCCAGTCGGTGGTCAGCGTGTACGGGTACTTGCCCTCGCCGGACTCGATGACGGCCTGGTTGGCGGTGACGATGAACCCGCGCTTGGGGTTGAACTCCCAGGGCAGCTCGTCCTGCGGGATCCAGGTCCCGCCCTTCGCCGCGGTGCCGCTGTCGCCGCTCGCGGAGTCGGAGGAGGACGAGGAGGACTTGGCGCCCCAGGTGTACTCCGGGTCCCAGCCCGGGGCCGGCATCCGGCCGTCACCGGTGCCGCGGATCGGGACGCGACCCGGCATCTGGTAGCCGATGTTGCCCTTGGGGCCCTTGTCGTCGGCGTAGATCAGGTTCTGCGAGGGCACCTCGAACAGGCGCGCGGCGGCCCGGAAGCCGTCGAAGTCCTTGGCCCGGTTGAGGCGGAAGACGGCGTCCATGGAGCGGCCCGGGTCCAGCGCGGTCCAGCGCAGGGAGACCCCGTAGCCGGCGCCCCGCTCCGGGGCGGAGCCGCCGACCGGGGCGCGGGCCCCCACCTCGGTCAGCTCGTCGCTGCGGTCGGAGATCAGCGGACCGTTGTTGGTGGTCCGCACGGTGATCTTCTTGTCCTCGCCGCCGGCGACCTTGATGACCTCTTCACGGGTGGTGAAGGGGAGCACCTTGCCGCCGTAGCGGTAGCCCTCGGGGGTGACCTGCTGGAGGTAGAGGTCGGTGACGTCGGCGCCGTTGTTCGTCATGCCCCAGGCGATGTCCTGGTTGTGGCCGATGACCACGCCCGGCATGCCGGAGAAGGTGAAGCCGGAAACGTCGTACTGGCACTGGCTGGAGACCGTGCGACAGTGCAGGCCCATCTGGTACCAGACCGAGGGCAGCTGCGGGGACAGGTGCGGGTCGTTGGCGAGCAGCGGCTTGCCGGTGGTGGTGTAGGCACCGGAGACCACCCACGAGTTCGAACCGATGCCGCTGCCGTTGGGGCCGAGCAGCGCCGGGACCTGGTCCAGGGTCTCGGCCAGCGCCGACATCTGACGGTCGAGGGCGTTGCCCCGGCCGCCGAGGGCGTTCAGGCCGCCCAGCCCGGAGAAGCCACCGTTGCCGGAGGAACCGGAGGACCCCGAGGAGTCGCCCGAGCGGGAGGAGTTCGTGGAGCCCTCGCTCTGCGGGTCGTACTTGCCCGTGGCGGAGTCCACCGAGCCGCCCTCGACGATCGGCCGGTTCCGGTCGAAGGGGTAGGGCGGGTACAGCTCGGCGATCTGCTCCTTGGACAGGCGGCTGGTCATCAGCGCCCGGTCGATCTCGTCCTGCATGTTGCCGCGCAGGTCCCAGGCCATCGCCTTGAGCCAGGCCACCGAGTCCACCGGGGTCCAGGGCTCCACCTTGTAGTCGCCGGTCAGCTTCAGGGCCGCGTGCTCGGCGGACAGGTCCTTGCCGGCCTTGCCCTTCAGGTAGGCGTTGACCCCGTCGGAGTAAGCCTGGAGGTACTTCTTGGTGTCCGGGGAGAGCTTGGACCTGTACTCCTCCTCCGCGACCCGGCGCCAGCCGAGGGTGCGGAGGAAGGCATCGGTCTCCACCTGGCCGCTGCCGAACATCTCCGAGAGCCGGCCGGAGGTCATGTGGCGGCGTACGTCCATCTCCCAGAAGCGGTCCTGCGCCTGGACGAAGCCCTGGGCGCGGAACAGGTCCTGATCGGTGTCCGCGTACAGCTGCGGGATGCCGTGGGCGTCCCTCTTCACCTCGACGGTGCCGGTCAGCCCTTCGAGCTTGAGCTTGCCCGTGGTCTGCGGGAAGGATGCGCGGACGGTGTCGACGCTCCAGTAGGCCCCGTAGCCGACGCCTGCGACGAGCGCCAGCACCAGGGCGAGGACGATCAGACGGCTGCGTCGTCCCTTCTTCTTGGGGGAAGGGGCCGATTCGTTGGCGGGCATCGCTGTCCTTCGCGGGGGCAGGGTGGTCCTGGAGTGCTGGGAGCAACCATAGGCGCAGCCTCCACCCCGTTCGGACGCGGTGTCAGCGACGGGATCGAACTGGCGTTTCACAATGTGGCAAAGGAGTCAAGAAATCGTCAAAGATTAGGTAAGGTAATGAAGTACCTGCCGCGGGCCCTCCGACCGCGGGCCGGGACCGGCCCACCGCGAGGAGCGGATCCGGCACTCCACTGACCGCATCCAGTGAAAGGGCCGCCCCCTGACTGTCCACCAGCTCAACGAGCTCCTGCTGATCTGCTCGGTCGTCCTGCTCGTCGCGGTCGCGGCGGTGCGGATCTCCTCGCGCAGCGGACTGCCCAGCCTGCTCATCTACCTGGGCATCGGCATCGCCATCGGGCAGGACGGCATCGGCAACGTCGTCTTCGACAACGCCGAACTCACGCAGGTCATCGGCTATGCGGCACTGGTGGTCATCCTGGCCGAGGGCGGTCTCGGCACGAAGTGGAAAGAGATCAAACCGGCCCTCCCGGCCGCGATCGTGCTCTCGCTCGTGGGCGTGGCCATCAGCGTCGGCGTCACCGCCGCGGGGGCCCACTACCTGGTCGGCCTGGAGTGGCGGCAGGCCCTCCTGATCGGCGCGGTGGTCTCCTCCACCGACGCCGCCGCGGTCTTCTCCGTCCTCCGCAAGGTGCCGCTCCCCTCCCGGGTCACCGGCGTGCTGGAGGCCGAGTCCGGCTTCAACGACGCCCCCGTGGTGATCCTCGTCGTGGCGTTCGCCACGGTCGGGCCGGTGGACTCGTGGTACGTGCTCGTCGGCAAGATCGCCCTGGAGCTGACCATCGGTGCCGCCATCGGCCTCGCGGTGGGCTGGCTCGGCGCCTACGGGCTGCGGCACGTGGCCCTGCCCGCCTCCGGCCTCTACCCGATCGCCGTCATGTCGATCGCGGTGTCCGCCTACGCCGCCGGCGCCATCGCGCACGGCTCGGGCTTCCTCGCCGTCTACCTGGCGGCCATGGTCCTCGGCAACGCCAAGCTGCCGCACTGGCCCGCCACCCGCGGCTTCGCCGACGGCCTGGGCTGGATCGCCCAGATCGGCATGTTCGTGCTGCTCGGCCTTCTCGTGACCCCGCACGAGCTGGTGGACGACTTCTGGCCGGCCGTGCTGGTCGGCCTGGTGCTCACCATGGTGGCCCGGCCGCTGGAGGTCTTCATCAGCCTGCTGCCCTTCCGGGTGCCGTGGCGGGAGAAGGCCCTCATGTCCTGGGCGGGACTGCGCGGCGCCGTCCCCATCATCCTGGCCACCATCCCGCTGGTCTCCGGGATCGAGGGCAGCGACCGCGTCTTCAACATCGTCTTCGTGCTGGTGGTCGTCTACACCCTGGTGCAGGGCCCCACCCTGCCCTGGCTGGCCCGCAAGCTGGAGGTGGGCGGGGACCCCGACCGCAACGCCACCGACCTGGGCATCGAGTCCGCGCCGCTGGAGAAGCTCCGCGGCCACCTCCTCTCCTTCTCCATACCCGAGGCGTCCCGCATGCACGGCGTGGAGGTCAGCGAGCTGCGCCTGCCGCCCGGGGCCTCGGTCACGCTCGTCGTCCGGGACGACAAGAGCTTCGTACCGCTGCCCGCCACGGTGCTGCGCCGCGGGGACGAGCTGCTGGTGGTCGCCACCGATCCGGTGCGCGACGCCGCCGAGGCGCGGCTGCGGGCCGTGGCGCGCGGCGGCAAGCTCGCGGGCTGGCTCGGCACGGGACACGGGCCGGACGGGGACGAGGACGAAGGCTCGGCGGACCGCTCCGCGGGGCGCCGCGGTCGGGGGTCCGGCCGCGGTCGGTGACCGACCGGTGGGCGGGGCGGTGAGAGGGTCCGTACGAGCCGACACTCCCTGGCAAAACGTGCCCATCTGGGAACCGGAGGCCAGGGAAGAGGTACGGAGCGTTAAACGCAGGTGAAGTCCTCCCCTGTCGCTGCAATCACAGGTGCGTCTTGGGAAAGTCCCTGTATCATGAAGGGACACCAATCGACCAACTCTGCCTGACGCAGAGCTGGCGCGACCGCTCGGCGGCCGTGGCCCCCTTCCCGCAGTGCGGGGCCCAGGTATCACTCGGTTCTGCGCATGAGGACAGCTCTCGGGGCCCCGTAGTACGGGTGCGGCCCACAAGGCCCGCACCGCCCGCAGACGGGGGTTCTACCAGGCAGCAGAAAGGCTGGACCGTGGTATCCGCGGTCACGACCGAGAAGTCCCGTGCGGGCTACGGGCAGCTGCTGCGCACTCCGGGTGCCCTCGGCTTCCTGCTTCCGGGGTTCGCCGCCCGGCAGCCCTTCGCGATGCTGACGATCGGCATCGTGCTGCTGGTGCAGCACACCACCGGCTCCTTCGGCAGCGCGGGCATCGCCGCCGCCGTCACCGGCGTCTCGATGGCGATCTTCGCCCCCCAGATGGGCAAGCTGGCCGACCGCTTCGGCCAGAGCCGCGTCCTGGTGCCGGTCGTGCTCGCGCACGCCGCCTCCGTCGCCGGCCTGACCACCCTGGCGCTGCTCGGCGCCCCGCTGTGGGCCCTGGCCCTGGCCGCGGTGCCCACCGGCGCCTCCGTGCCGCAGGTCGGCCCGATGGTCCGGTCCCGCTGGGCCGCGAAGCTGGAGGGCGAGCGCGCCCACCTGCTGCCCACCGCCGCCGCCTTCGAGTCCGTCACGGACGAGTTCACCTTCGTGGTGGGCCCCGTGCTCGCGACCTTCCTCTGCACCCAGGTGCACCCCGCCGCCGGTCTGATCACCGAGGCCGCGCTGACCCTGATCGGCGGCCTGCTGTTCGCCGCCCAGCGGTCCACCCAGCCCAAGCCCGTCGGTCGCGCCGCCGCGAACGGCGAGAAGCACACCTCCGCGCTGTCCGTCCCCGGCGTGCGCGTCCTGATCGTCGCCTTCCTCGGCATCGGCGCCGTCTTCGGCGGCATGCAGGTCTCCCTGGCCGCCTTCTCCGAGGAGATCGGCAACCCGGGCGCCAACGGCCTCCTGTACGGCACCTTCGCGGCGGGCAACATGATCGCGGGCATCGCCTGCGGCGCCATCGCCTGGAAGATCGGCCCGCGCCGCCGCCTGATCCTGGGCTACGTCGGCCTGACCGCCGCGGCCTCCGTGCTGTGGGCCGCGCAGTCCGCGGTGCTCCTCGGCGCCCTGGGCCTGGTCGTCGGCCTGTGCATCGCCCCGGCCCTGATCACCGGCTACACCATGGTGGAGCGGCTGGTCCCGGCCGGCTCCCGCACCGAGGCCTTCACCTGGCTGACCGGCGCGGTCGCCTTCGGACAGGCCGCCGCCGTCACCGTGGCCGGCCGACTGACCGACGCCCACGGCGCGCACGCCGGCTTCCTGGTGCCGCTGGTCGCCACCGCTCTGGCCCTGGTCACCGTCGTGGCCCTGCGCTCGCGCCTGGCCCCCAAGGCCCCGAGCCGGATCGTCTCCCAGCAGGGCGCCGACACGGCCCCGCGCGCGGAGGCCGACCCGGCCGCCGGGCTGCCGGAGGGCGCCGCCGGTACCGTGCGCGGCGGCACCCGGAAGGGTGTTCCGGGCGACGCGCGCGGTGGCGCGCACGCGGGCGCGGGCGCGGGTGCGCAGGACGCCGAAGAGCGTGTCCTCGGTCACCGAGTTCCGGTGACGGTGGACTGAACCGCCGGAATACGTCACCATGGACCGTCGTTAGCACTCATCGAGTGAGAGTGCCAGGAGGAAATTCGTGCCGACCTACCAGTACCAGTGCACCGAGTGCGGCGAGGGCCTCGAGGCGGTCCAGAAGTTCACCGATGACGCGCTGACCGAATGCCCGAGCTGCAAGGGACGCCTGAAGAAGGTGTTCTCCGCGGTCGGCATCGTGTTCAAGGGCTCCGGCTTCTACCGCAACGACAGCCGCGGCGCCTCGTCCAGCAGCACCCCGGCCTCGAAGCCCGCCTCGACGACCTCGTCGTCCACGGCCGCGCCTTCGTCCCCGGCTCCGGCGTCCGCGCCGGCGGCGAGCAGCAGCACCCCGGCCGCCTGAGCCGGAGGGCCCCGCTCTCCTCACGGGCACCCGGCGCCGACCACGGCACCGAGGCACCCGAGCAGACCCTCGAAGACCCCCCTGCCCGACCGGCAGGGGGGTCTTCGGCATGCCCCACTAGGCTGTGACCATGGTCAACGCAGAGATCGGTGTCATCGGCGGTTCGGGCTTCTACTCCTTCCTGGAGGACGTCTCCGAGGTGCGGGTGGAGACCCCGTACGGCGACCCCAGCGACTCCCTGTTCATCGGGGAACTCGCGGGCCGGCAGATCGCCTTCCTGCCGCGGCACGGGCGCGGCCACAAGGTCCCGCCGCACAAGATCAATTACCGGGCGAACCTGTGGGCGCTGCGCTCCGTGGGCGTGCGCCAGGTGCTCGGGCCCTGCGCGGTGGGCGGGCTGCGGTCCGAGTACGGGCCGGGCACCCTGCTCGTCCCGGACCAGCTCGTGGACCGCACCAAGGCGCGCCGCCAGACCTTCTTCGACGGGGAGCCGCTCCCCGACGGCACGGTGCCGAACGTCGTCCACACCACCTTCGCGGATCCGTACTGCCCGGTGGGCCGCGAGGCCGCCATGGCCGCCGCCCGCGGGCGCGACTGGGAGCCGGTGGACGGCGGCACGATGGTCGTCATCGAGGGGCCGCGCTTCTCCACCCGCGCCGAGTCGCGGTTCCACGCGGCGATGGGCTGGTCGGTGGTCGGCATGACCGGGCACCCGGAGGCCGTCCTGGCCCGGGAGCTGGGGCTCTGCTACGCCTCCATGGCCCTGGTGACGGACCTGGACGCCGGTGCCGAGACCGGTGAGGGGGTCTCGCACACGGAGGTGCTGAAGGTGTTCGGCGAGAACGTCGGACGGCTGCGGGAGGTCCTCTTCGACGCGGTGGCGGCCCTGCCGGCGACCGCCGACCGGGACTGCCTGTGCACGCACGCGCACGACGGCTGGGACCTCGGCATCGAACTGCCCTGAGCCTCGCGCCCTGCCCTGCGCGGTTCGGGGCGGGCGGTTCGGGGTGGGCGGGTGTCCGTCGCCCACCGCCCGTCAGCCGCCGCTGGTCACCCGTCACCCCCGGAGGTCGTTCACCTCCGGGGGTGACGGCGTTTTCCACAGGCTGGGGATCGTCCACAGGCCGGAGCGGGGCGGGGGTGACCGGGGCGAGGGTGGAGGGGTCCCGGGCGGAGCGTCCGGGTTCCCGGCCTCCTCGTGGGGCCCGTCGAAGGGTGGTGCCCCGTGTCCGATGCCCATGTGTCCGGTGGTCACGCGTCCGGTGCTTCCGCGTACGCTCCCGTGCCGCGCGGGGCCGGGCGGCAGGGGTGTCCGCCGCCGCGCGGGGTGCCCGCGTTCGCGCCCTTGCTCGTGGGGCGGGGCGGGGACCGGCTGCGCCGGGCCCTGCGCCGTCGTCGGGGGGCCTTGGCGGCCGGGCTGGCGGCGACCGCCGTGGCGGTGGCCGTGACGGCCCCGGAGGCCGGGGCCGGGCGGTCCGGTCCGCCTCCCCCCGCTCCCCCGCCACCGGCCGAGCGCCTGGTCGCGGCCCCGGTCCGGATCGCCGACGCCGCCACGGTACGGCTGCTGCGGGCCGGGGACCGGGTGGACGTGGTGGCCGCGGGCGGGCCGGGCGGGCACGGCGCGGCTCCGCGCGTGGTCGCAGCGGGTGCCCGGGTGGACCGCGTGCCGGCCGCGGAGTCGGGATCGACGGACGACGGGGCCCTGGTGGTGCTCTCCGTCCCCCGGGAGACGGCGCGCGGCCTGGTCGCGGCCGGTACGGTGTCCCGACTGGCGGTGAGCCTGTGCTGAATCGCACTGACGGCCGGTCAAGTACCCATGACGCGTGCACCGATTGGACAGCGCAGCCCCGTACTGACGTAGTTTTCGGAGCCATTGGTTCCGCGTCCTGCGGTCACGCGCCCCGCCGTCCGGTGGCGCGCCGCACCGACGACACACGTCAAGAGAGGCTCAGCGGTGAGCGAGAAGAAGGAGAGCGTACTGGCGGGCTTCAGGGCCTTCCTGATGCGTGGCAACGTGGTGGACCTGGCGGTGGCCGTGGTCATCGGCGCCGCGTTCACCAACATCGTGAACTCCGTGGTGAAGGGCATCATCGGCCCGCTGGTGGGAGCGTTCGGCACCAAGAACCTGGACAACTACACCTCGTGCCTGAAGGGTCCCTGCGGGGTCGACCCGAAGACCGGGGACCCGATCGGCGTGAACATCCTGTGGGGTTCGGTCCTGAACGCCACCCTCAGCTTCATCATCACGGCGGCGGTCGTGTACTTCCTGATGGTGCTGCCCATGGCCAAGTACCTGGCCAAGCAGGAGGCCCACCGGAAGGCCAAGGAGGGCGTGAAGGAGACCATCGAGATCACCGAGCTGGAGGTGCTCAAGGAGATCCGGGACACGCTGGTCGCGCAGCGCAACGGCGCGAACGGCGACGGCGGGGCCCAGGGCTCGCCCTTCTCGAAGGGCTGACGGGCACCGGCCCGTCCCGCGCCGCGGGGTCGGGCAGGGCGCACGGCCCGGCCCGACCCCGCGGGGCGGCTCAGATGTGGTGCGGCGGCTTCTCGTCGAGGAAGCGCGCCAGGTCGGCGGCGGAGTCGCCGCCGGGGCGGGGCCGCTCGCCCCAGCCCCGGTCCGTGTCGTCGGCGGACTGCTGGTCCAGCGGGTCGTCGAAGACGAGCTTCGGCTTCGGCCGGGCGTCCTGCCGCGGCGACGGGCGGGACCCGGGGTCGGGTGCGGTACTCATGACTCCAGGGTACGGCGGCCCCGCGGGCCGGTCAGCTGGGCGCCTCGGCGCCCTTGCGGGCGTAGAACCACCAGCAGACCACCAGGCAGGTGGCGTAGAAGCCGATGAACATCCACAGCGCGGTGGTCACCTCCAGGTTGGCGAACATGGCGGGGATGAAGAAGAAGCCGTAGGCCGCGATGGCGGAGGAGAAGCCGACCACGGCCCCCGACTCCATCTCGGACTGCTTCAGCGCCGCGGCCTGCGCCTCCGGGCCCTTGCCCGCCGCCTCGCGGGCGTGCTGGTCCCGGAAGATCACGGGGATCTGGCGGAAGGTCGAGCCGTTGCCCAGGCCGGAGAAGAAGAAGGCCGCCAGGAAGCCGATGAAGAAGGTCCAGAAGTTCCCCTGGTCCCCGCCGCTCGGCAGCGCCGAGATGACCACGACCAGCGAGGCGGCCATGCCGACGAAGGAGAGCATGGTGACCCTGGCGCCGCCCAGCCGGTCCGACAGCCAGCCGCCCGCCCAGCGGGTCAGCGCTCCGGTCAGCGGTCCGAGCCAGGCGTAGGTGGTGGCCTGGTAGCCCTGGGACTCGAAGTTGTCCTTGATCAGCAGCGGCAGACCGGCCGCGAAGCCGATGAAGGAACCGAAGGTGCCCACGTACAGCCAGGTCATCAGCCAGTTGTGCTTGCGCTTGAAGATGATCTTCTGCTGGCTGAAGGGGGCCGCGGCCACCTTCAGGTCGTTCATCAGGAACCAGGCCAGCAGGGCCATGATCACCAGCAGCGGCACCCACAGGAAGGCGCCGTTCTGGAGCCAGATGTCGGTGTCGTTCTTGGTGTCGCGCTGGGGGTCGCCGGCGGGGGCGCCGAGCACCGCGGCGGTCACGACCAGCGGGGCCACCAGCTGGACCACGCTCACGCCCAGGTTGCCGAGTCCGCCGTTGAGGCCGTTGGCGCTGCCCTTCTCCCGTTTGGGGAAGAAGAAGCCGATGTTGGCCATCGAGGAGGCGAAGTTGGCGCCGCCGATACCGCAGACGGCGGCGATCAGCACCATCTCCCAGTAGGGGGTTCCGGTGTCCTGGAGCGCGAAGCCCAGCCACAGCATCGGGGCCACGAGGATCAGGGTGCTGAAGGCGGTGAACTTCCGCTCCCCGTAGATCGGTCCGATGAAGGTGTACAGGATCCGGAAGGTGCCGCCGGTGATGCCGGGGACGGCGGTCAGCCAGAACAGCTGGGACTTGGAGAAGCCGTAGCCGACGTCACCGAGCCTGACCACGGTCACCGACCAGACCTGCCAGACCACGAAGCCGAGCATCAGGGCCGGGACGGACACCCACAGGTTGCGCTGGGCGACCTTGCGTCCGGTGGACTGCCAGAAGCCCTCGTCCTCGGGGCGCCAGTCGGTGATCGTGGTCCCGGGGCGGTAGCTGTCACCGCCCTGGGACGGGGCCTCGGCGTTGGTGCGTATGGACATGCTCATCTGTCCTTCGGGTCGAGGAGCCACAGGCCCAGCACCACCAGGAAGGACAGGACCAGGAATCCCGCCCCCCACCAGGCCGTGCCGGTGTCGCCCTGCATCCATTCGTTGACCGTCACCGTCAGGGCCCACAGCTGGCCCACGACGACGGTCAGGGCCAGGACCAGGCGGGCGGTGAGCTTCGAGGAGCGCTCGGGCTCCTGCTCGGTGCCCGCCCCGGGGCCGGGGCCGGTGCGGCGCACCCGCGGGTCGGCGTACCCGCTGGTGGGCCGGATCTGGGGGTACCGCTCGTGGACCGGCCGGTTCAGGCGCGCTTGGGCGCTGCCGGGGTGGTACTCGGGCCGCGGCGGCTGCTGCTCGGTCATGTGCGCCTGCTCTCGGGGGCTCGGTCGGCGCCGGGGCAGCCCAGGCGGGCGGCCAGTTCGGGGCGGTCCTGGCCGAACTGCCGGCACAGGGCCTCCTGGGCCGGTTCTCCCGACCGGGCGGTGGCGACGGCCCAGACGCTGCCGTCGACCTCCTCCGTCAGGAAGACCCTGGGGAGGGGGCGGGGCGGCGGTCCCGCGGTGACCTCGCCGGTGCGGGCGTCGAAGACGCCCTCGTGGCAGGGGCAGTAGAGCTCGCCCTCGGGGCCGCGGTCCTCGCGCCAGAGCACGGCGCAGGCCAGGTGGGTGCAGACGGCCGAGTAGCCGACGAGGGTGCCGTCCTGGAGGCGTACGGCCAGGGCCCGGTCCTCCTCGCCGGGGAAGCGGAAGGCGACGGACTGGCCGCGCGGCAGCCGGTCGGCCACCTTCTTGGACGCGGGTGCCTTCTCGCTGTCGCCGTGGCGGTGCAGGATCCCGGAGGCCACGCCGACCCCGCCGATGGCGAGGCCGCCGGAGACGGTGGCCACGATCCGCAGGTAGTCGCGGCGGGTGGTGAGGGAGTCGGCGCTGATGCGGTCCCGCAGTCGGGCGGCGGCCTCCTCCTCGGGGGTGGCGGCGTCGTCTCCGGGCGCGGGGGCGGGCTGTTCGGTCACGCTCATCGGACATCGACTCCGTTGATCTCCACGACGGGCAGCCCGCCGGGTACCGGCCACTGGACCTTGTCCGCGGGGACCACCATGGCCACCCCGGTGCTGACGACCACGTCGCCGAAGACGAAGGAGTCGGCGACCTGCACCCCGGGGCGCTCGGCCTGGAGTTCTTCGACGGTTCCGTAGAAGAGGGCTCCGGTCGGGCAGACCGTGGCGCACATGGGGGCGAGGCCGTAGGCGGTGCGGTCGTAGCAGAGGTTGCACTTCATCTGGAGCTTCGCCTGGAGGTCGATCTTGGGGACCCCGAAGGGGCAGGCGTTGACGCAGTTGGCGCAGCCGATGCAGCGGGTGGTGTCGGCCTGCTGCACCACTCCGTCGGCGGTCACGAGGATCGCGTCGGCGGGGCAGACCTCCGCGCAGGGGGCGACGGGGTCCTCACAGTGCATGCAGACGGTGGGGAGGGAGGCGACGGACTGGCCGGCGTCGGTGTAGTCCAGGTGGATCATCGACTTGCCGCGGTGCGAGTCGCATTCGCGGCAGGCGGAGACGCACGCCTGGCAGCCGATGCAGCGGCCCGGATCGATGAAGATCGTTCTGCCCATCATGGCGGTCAGCCTCTCTCCGCCGTGCCACGGCCCTGGGAGGACGTGGGCGGCAGGGGGTCGGTGCGGGAGACCTGGGCCTCCGGGTACGCCTCGCGGCCGGGCCCGGTGGGCGGGGCCGGTACCTCGTCGATCCGGTCGGCGGCCTCGATGCGGGCGGCGCAGACCTTGTACTCGGGGATCTTCGAGCGCGGGTCGAGTGCGTCGATGGTGAGGGCGTTCGCGGCGGTCGGCACCGGCCAGTGGTAGGGGATGAAGACGGTGTCGGGGCGGATGGCCTCGGTGACCAGCGCGGGGAAGACCTCGCTGCCGCGCCGGGTGACCACGCGCACGGGGTCGCCGTCGCGGAAGCCGTGCGAGGGGTGGACCTCCACCCAGGGCCGGGGGGTCTGTTCGACCAGGGCGCCCAGCCTGCGGGTCTGGTTGCCGGAGAGGAAGTGGGCCACGGTGCGGCCGGTGGTGAGGGAGAGGGGGAATTCCTCGGAGTAGGGGTCCATCGGCGGGTGCCACTCGACGACCTGCAGGTGGATCCTGCCGTCGGGGTGGTAGGTCCGGCCGTCCTCGAAGAGGCGCGGGGTGCCCGGGTGGTCGGTGGCGGGGCAGGGCCAGGCGATGCCTCCGGTCTCCTCCAGGCGCTCGTAGGTGATGCCGTAGTAGTCGTTGACCGTTCCGGCGGAGGCGATCCGCAGCTCCTCGAAGACCTCGCGGGAGCCGGGGAAGTCGAACTTGTCGCCGGCGCCGAGGCGGCGGGCGAGTTCGCACAGCACCCAGGTGTCGGTGCGGACCCCGGCCGGGGGCTCCTGGGCCTTGTTGTGCTTGACCACGCGGGCCTCGGCGTTGGCCATCACGCCCTCGTCCTCGGCCCAGGTGGTGACGGGGAAGACCACGTGCGCGTTGGCGGCGGTCTCGGAGAGGAAGAAGTCGAACTGGGCGTGGAACTCGACCTTGTCGTAGCCGTCCTTGACGGTGGCGTAGTTCGGGAGGGAGACGAAGGGGTTGTTGCAGACGCCGATGAGGCCGCGGATCTCGCCGCGCTGCATCTGCCAGACCATTTCCATCATGGAGGTGCCGGCGAGCGGGAGTTCGGACTCCTCGATGCCCCAGATCTCGCAGATCTGGCGGCGGTGCTCGGGGTTGGTGATCGAGCGGCCGCCGGGCAGGAGGTCGGACTTCTGGCCGTGTTCGCGGCCGCCCTGGCCGTTGCCCTGGCCGGTGATGGTGCCGTAGCCGGCGCCGGGCTTGCCGATGTTGCCGGTGGCGGCGCAGAGGTTGATCACGGTCAGGCAGTTCTCGACGCCCTGGGAGTGGTGTTCGATGCCGCGGGCGTGCCAGGCCATGGCGCGGGCGGCGCCTCCGAAGACGCGGGCCACCTGGACGATCTGTTCGGCGGGGACCCCGCAGATGGCGGCGGCCCGGTCCGGCGGGTATTCGGCGGCCTTGGCGCGGACCTCCTCCCATCCGGTGGTGTGCTCGGCGAGGAACCGCTCGTCGACCAGTCCTTCCTCGGCGACCACGTGGAGGACGGAGTTGAAGAAGGCGGAGTCGGTGCCGGGTTTGAGGGCGACGTGGATGTCGGCGGTGCGGGCGATGGCGGTCTCGCGGGGGTCGACCACGATCAGGGTGGCGCCGCGGTCCCGGGCTCCCCACAGGTACTGGGTCATCACGGGGAAGCACTCCCCCACGTTGGACCCGGCGATCAGGAGGCAGTCGGTGAGGAGGATGTCGGAGAAGGGGTTGCCGGCCCGGTCGATGCCGAAGGCGAGCTTGTTGGCGCCGGCCGCGCTGACCATGCAGAGCCGGCCGTTGTAGTCGACGTGCCGGCTCTTGAGGGCGACCCGGGCGAACTTGCCGACGAGGTAGGTCTTCTCGGAGAAGAGGCTGGCACCGCCGAGGAGGCCGAAGGCGTCGTTGCCGTGGGTCTGCTGGATGCGGCGGATCTCGGAGACGGTGAAGTCGAGCGCCTCGTCCCAGGAGACCTCGCGGAACTCCTCCTCGCGGGTGCGGCGCATCAGCGGGGCGGTGAGCCGGTCGGGGTGGTTGACCTGCTGGTAGGCGTTGATGCCCTTGGGGCAGAGCCGCATCCGGTTGATGTCGTGGTTGCGGGGTTCGACGCCGAAGACCTTGCCGCCGCGGTCCACGCGCAGGTACATGCCGCACTGGACCCCGCAGAAGCAGCAGTGGGTGGGGACCAGCGTCTCGCCGTTCTGGTCGGCGTGCCACCGGTCGGCCGGGATGCCGCCCGCGTCGCGGAAGTTCCGGGTGCCGGGCGGTGCGATCGAGGGGTCGATCGACAGGGGGCGCGGCTGCTCGGGGGCGCTCACTTGAAGCCCTTCTTGACGTGGGTGAGGTAGGCGTTGCCCCGCAGGACGCGCTTGCAGCGGGGGCAGTACTCGGCCCAGGCGTCGAAGTCGAGCTTCAGGTCCCGCATGGTGCCGCGGAGGTTCTCCACGTAGGGGGCGGTGTCCACCGGTTCGCCGCAGCGCTTGCAGGCGAAGACCTGCTCGTCCTGGCGGGCGGTGTACTTGAAGAGCTGCATGCCAACGGCGGCGGGCCGCTGCACGATGTGGAAGAACTTCCCGAAGGGGATGTAGATGAGGGTGAAGACCACCGAGACCATGTGCAGGATCGCCAGGAACTCGTAGCCGCCGCCGTGCAGGAAGATCGAGGAGAAGGTGAGGAGCAGGCCCGTCACGGAGATGACGATCAGCATGATCAGCGGCAGCAGGTCGTAGGCGAAGCGCTGCCCGGTGATGGCCCCGCGGTCCTTCATGCGGCGCCACAGGAAGTAGGAGGCGCCGGGGATGACGAGGACGGCGGCCACGTCCAGGCCGTGGAACATCAGCCAGCCGATGATGTTCAGGGAGTCGAAGCCGAGCACCTTGATGCCCCAGATCCGCATCTCGTACCCGGGTCCGGAGCCGGTGCCGGAGGTGAAGGTGAACCAGCCCCAGGTCAGCGGGAAGGTGATCAGGGCGGCGAGGACGCAGCCCCAGAAGATCAGCTGGTGGGCGGCCCAGCGGGCGTGGGAGCGGGCTCCGAGGAACTTCTGGAAGCCGAGGTAGGTGGCGATCATCCTCGGCAGGGCGGTGGGCGCCTTGCGGAAGTTGGCCGCGGAGAAGAGGCTGCCGAAGCCCTTCTTGAAGAGCCGGCTCGCTCCCGGGGAGGAGACCCACACCGTGTACCGGTAGGCGACGCCGAAGGCGAGGAACACGGTGGCGACGGCGTAGGGCAGCAGGGCCGAGTCGAAATCGCGCAGGAAGCGGCTGCCCAGCACGATCGCGAGGACCAGGAGGAGGGAGACGACCGTGCCGGCCAGCGTGGCCCGGGCGGTGACGGAGCGGCCGGCCGGAGGCGCCGCGGGCGCTCCGGGGGGCGGCTCGGGCGGCGGGGGCGGCGGGGCCGCCGCGGCGGTTTCGGTGGGCTCGGACACAGCACCACGCTAGGTGGTGTGTACCTTTTTGGCCCGTTATGGCGCCCTGATCGCTGGGCCGAACGGGGGATCAGGAGCCGGGGTTCCGGAACGGGGTTCCGGAACCGGGCTCCTGAACGGCCTCCGGAACGGGCGGGCCCCGGGTGGTGTCCCCGGGGCCGGACTGATCGCGGGTGGGGTCAGACGGCGGTGAGTCCCTCGGCCGCGAAGACGGCCTTCGCCCGCGCCACCTGCTCCGGGCTCGGCGAAGGGGTGTCGTGGAGGGTGAACTCCTTGCCGAGCGCCTCCCACTTGGACTCGCCCAGCTTGTGGAAGGGCAGCACGTCCACCCGGGAGACGTTGCCGAGGGAGCCGGCGAAACGGGCCACCCCGGCCACGTTCTCGCGGGCGTCGGTCAGCCCCGGCACCAGGACGAAGCGCAGGTGCACCTCCTTGCCCAGGTCGGCCAGGCGGCGGGCGAAGTCGAGGGTGGGCTCCAGGGGGCGGCCGGTCACCTTCCGGTAGGTCTCGCGGTCCCAGGACTTGATGTCGAGCAGGACGAGGTCCACGTCGCGGAGCAGGGCGTCGGTGGCGCGGGCGCCGAGGAAGCCCGAGGTGTCCAGGGCGGTGTGCAGGCCCAGCTCGTGCTTCATGCGGTGCAGCAGTTCCCCGGCGAAGACGGGCTGGAGCAGGGGCTCGCCGCCGGAGACGGTGGCGCCGCCGCCGGAGGCCGCGATGAAGCGCGTGTACTTGGCGGCTTCGGCGATGACGTCGTCGGCGGAGGTGCGCTTGCCGTTGCGCATCTTCATCGTGTCGGGGTTGTGGCAGTACAGGCAGGTCAGCGGGCAGCCGGAGAGGAAGGTGACGAAGCGGGTGCCGGGGCCGTCCACGCCCGTGGAGAGGTCCCAGGAGTGCACGGAGCCCTCGCTCGGCCGCTGGGTGGCGGCCGCGGCGGGGGTGCTGGCGCAGGCGGTGTGCGGCTCGGGTGCGGACACCGGGCCGACGGGGATGTGCGGGCCGAGGAGGAGGGACATGGCAGGCACCTCTGGGAGGGTTCGGCGGGGAAGGGGGCTGCGGGGGCGGTCCGGCGGCCGGGGCACGGTCCCGGGTGAGGGCCCGGGACCGTGCGGGGCCGGGGTCCCCCCCCCCCCCCGGCGGGGGGCGGGGGGGGGGGGGGGCGGGGCGGCG
>NZ_JBEOSD010000006.1:0-110236 GCF_040302735.1 Streptomyces sp. NPDC097619
CCGTGACCAGCATCTCCGTGGCCCGAAGAACACTCCGCCGACAGGTCCCTAACCAGCGATGACCGCAGTTCTCAATCAGTGGTCGGAGCGTCCCGGAGGACCGGGCGGCCATTCCTTCGGAGCCACAAGCGGCAGACCACCATCAGCCACACCCGGTCCTCCCGGACCGCCTACATTCTTAGGGAACACCATGAACCACAGGCAGCTGGCCCTCGTGTACGGCTTCGCCCTGTTCCTGCTCTGCTGCGCCATCGGCTACGACCTCAACGACGGGCACCCCAGCATTCCCTGGGCCCTCGCCGGAGCCGCAGCGGGCACCGTCCTCGCCGTGGCCGTCCGCAAGCGGACGGGTCGGTCCGGCGGCTCCCGGGGCTCCGGCCGCTGACGGCTCGCGGCCGGGCGGCGGCCCCGTGCCGCCGCCCGGCTCACACGCCGCCGAAGTCGCCGAGGCGGCCTCCGGGCGGATCCGATCAGCGGGGCGCCGACCGCCAGGCAGCCGTGAAGAGTTCGTGCGGCGGCACCGGGGACAGCAGACGGAGGAAGGGCGGCTCCGGCTCGACGGAGTCGGGGGCGAGCCCGTACGCACCGAGCTTGGCGCTCTCCAGTGGCAGGTGCGGGGCCTTCGGCTCGCTCCACGGTCCGGGGACGAAGACCCCGCGGCCGGCCCGGGCCCGCCGGCCCGGCTCCACCGCGCCCGCCGCCACCAGCTCCGCCTGCGCGGCCTTGTGCCGGGCCGGGCTCCATCCGTTCCAGCGGCGGACGTTGCGGTCGGTGGGCCGGGCCAACGCCAGCAACTGGAGGTACAGCGCGGCCGCCTCGGCCCCCACCCCGAGGACCCCGGCCACCTCCGCCACCAGCTCCGGCACACTCACCGAGGGGTCCAGCTCGTACCGGCCCGCCGGCACCGGACCATCGGCGGCGCGGGCGAGCATCCGCTCCGGTCCGTCCCCACGGACCAACAGCAACCGGTCGATCGCGGCCCGGACGTGCGGCAGGTCCAGCTCCTCGCAGACCCGCTCCGCGCGGGCCAGGCCGGCCGGATCCCCGAGCGCCGCGGGGCGCAGGAACAGGTCCCGGCCCGGCACCGACACCACGAACACCCCGTCGTCGTGCACCGTGGACACCACCGTGTCCTCCCGGTACAGCGCCCGGGGGCACGGCAGCACCGTCCCCACGTACGGCCCGAAGGTCTCGTCCCAGTCCACGGCCCGGCCCAGCGCGTACTGCTTGCCGAGCGGCACCAACCACCGCGGATCGTCCAGCCGGTCCCGCAGGACGGCCCGGACCGCCGCCGCCCCGGCGGCGGCCGGATGCCCCACCGGCAGCTCCGTCAGCGCCCAGACCACCACGGAGGCCGGTGCCACGTGCGGCGGCTCCGAAGCGAACACGACGCGGCCGGCACCGCCGTCCGGCCCGGTGTGGTGCAGGGCCACTCCACCGCTCGGGGTGCCCACCAGCACGCCCGCCGCCGAGGGCACGGCCCGCGCCGCGGCCTCCGGGCCGCCCGTCAGGGCCCGGGCCCAACCGGAACCCAGCCCCAGCTCCTCCTCCAGGGCGGTCACCAACTCCTCGTCCACGTACTCCTCGGCCCCGAGCAGCTCCACCCACACCTCCGCCATCCGCGCGGCGGCCGCCGCCGGCCCGCCCGGCTCCCACAGCGCGGCCGGGTCCTCCGGGACGCCGGCCGCGAGCACCGCCCGACACCCGGCGTCCCCGAGACGCTGCCGCAGGCCGTCGTACACCCCGGCCATCGCCTTGTCCGCCTTGAACGGGGCCGCCCGCAACGCCTTCAGGTGCTCGTCGTGTCCCTCCCGGTACGGCAGCCCGCCCCACACCAGGGCGGCGACCGCCCGCCGGGCGCCCGTGCGCCGCACGAAGACGTCCACGGCCTCCGGGGCCAGGGCGAGGGGGCCGTTCCGCTCCAGGCACTCCAGCAGCCGCGGCAGCCGCCCGGCCTCGTCCCGGGTCACGGAGACGGTACGGACCCCGGGCCCGGCTCCGGCTTCGGCTTCGGCGTCGGCGTCGGCGTCGGCGTCGAGATCAGTCTCGGGATCGGCTTCGGCCCGGGTTCGGGGATCGGACCCCGCCGATTCGGCGGGCCCGCTGGTCGGCGCGGGCCGTACCACCGGGCCGTCCGGGGAGCCCGCCGTCCACGGGCCGGTCCGCCAGCGCCCGCCCGCCTCGGCGAACGGCTGCGCCGCCCAGGTCTCCAACAGCGCGGTCAGGGCCGCCCGCTCCTCCTCGGACGTGGTGCCGACGACCGCGCGCCAGGCCACCGCGTCGACCGACCCCAGCAACGCCGTCCACGGGGCCGGCGCGGCGGGCAGGGCCAGCCGCCGGGTCTCCTCGTCGATCTCCCCGCGCAGCCTCCGCCCCTCCGCCGCCACCGCGGTCAACGTCGCCGGATGCGGCCCCGGAACGTACGCCCCGTACGGCAGGACGCGCGGCAGCAGCCCACCCAGCGCGGGCGCCAGCACCGCGTCCGGGACCGGGCGCGGCAGCTCCACCACCGGACCGGCCCGCATGATCGCGACCCGACGGGACAGCTCCTCGCGCCGCCGCAGCACCCCGGCGGCCAGCAGCGCGGCCCGTACGACCCCGTCCACGATCCGAGGATCGACGTCCGCGGGCCGATCGCCGTCCGTGGGGTGACCGGCGTTCGTGGGGCGACCGGCGTCCGCCGTTCCACCAGGGCCCGCCGTTCCGCCGGCGTCCGTGGTGAGCAGCCGTGCGGCCCCGGCCCGCAGGGCCTCCCCGTCCCCCTCCCGCACGGCCGTCTCCAGCAGGCCGCGCACGGCCTCCGGCCGCTCCCGCCCGACGACGCGGAGCGTCGCGGAAGCCGCCGGATCGCGCGGGGTGAGGAAGTGCCAGAACGCGGGCGGCGGGTACGGGCCCACCGCGTGGCCCGCGTGCCGGTCCCGCGGCCCGCTCCCGGGCGTCGGGAAACCGTGGGTTTCCCAGAGCAGGGAGCCGTCCACCGCGGAATGGCAGCGGATCACCGTCCCGCCCGCGAGGACGGCGTCCTCCCCGCCCTGCGGCAGCCGGAGGATCCCCCACGGGCGGCGGCCCGGCCGGCCGCTCCGGTACCGGGCGCGGCGCCCGTCCACCCCTTCGAGGACGAACTCGGTCGGGGAGGGGCCCGCGTACGGGGTGCGGTGCAGCACCCGGCAGCCGGTGAGCGGTCCGTCCTGGCCCAGGGGAGAGGCGGGAGCCCCGGCCGGCAGAGCGGCCAGGATCAGATGGTCCCCGAAGTGAGCGGTACCCGGCGGGAGTTCGGCGGTGTGGAAGGGTGGCAGCTCGGCCTGCGGCGTCCGCTCTCCCGTGATCGGGTCCACCCGCGCCCAGCCCTTGAGTCCGTCGAACACCTCCGAACTCCAGACGCGCGTGCCGTCGCCCATCTGGTAGTCGTGGCGGCCGATGCCCTCCCGGCCCCCGGGACGCAGGACCCGCTCCCCGTCATGGCGTCCGCCGCCGTCGGCCGTCTCGAACTGGTAGCCCAGGCCGCCCCGGATGCTGCCCCCGTACGGGCGCATCCCGAACTGCCGCTCGGGGACGAACACGTCCTCGGGCCGGTCCGACCAGAAGGCCCGGAGGGGGGTGCCGTCCCCCTCGGTCCAGCCGATCAGGAAGCTCCCGCCGACGTAGTGCGCGGTGTGCCCGGTCGCCCCCTCCGGGAGCGCGAAGGAGAAGCTCGCCCGGATCCCGTCCGGCGCGACCGCCACGGCCTTCGACGGCCCGTACACCGTGAGGACGGGCCAGGTGCACGTCACCCCGACCACCCCGGCGGGCGCCGTCGCGGCCACCGCCTCCTCCAGGGCCGGCCAGCCCAGTTCCTCGGGGAGCCCGGCGCGCAGCGCCCGGGCCAGCGGACCCGTCAGGTCGAGGGCGGCGAGCGCCTCCTCGATGCCGTCCAGCGCGGTGGCGGTGGGGCGGTCCAGCAGGCCGGCGAGCTCCGTCACGGCCTCGTCGGCCGCGGCGAGCCCGCCGCCGGCCAGGGCGTCGAGCAGGCCCTCGACCCGGGAGTGCACCCCGGCGGCGATCCCGGGGTTCTCCGGGAGCCGGGTGATGGCGGTACCACCGCCGCGCAGCCCCGCGTGCACGGTGCCCTCCAGGCGCGGCCCGAACACCGGGTCCGCAGCCAGCGCCTTGAGATCGCGGCGCGAACGGCCCTCCCAGAAACTCAACCGGACCTGCTCGCCCGGGTCCACCACGGTGATCCCCTCGGCCAGGCATGCGTCGAGGAGATCGGCGTCGAGCCCCGGCCACCGCCACCGGTCCTCGTGCAGGACGACGGGCCCGCCGGCCCGCAGCCGGGGCGCGAACAGGGCGACGATCTCCAGGAGTTCCGCCGGTACGGGCTGACGGGCCACCCCGCCGTAGGGCACCTTGCGGTGCCCGTACGAACGGGTGAACCGGCCCAGCCAACCACCGGGCCCACCCTCCGGAACCACCCGCCCCGCGACGACGGCCTCCGCCGCCCCCGACCGCAGCAGCAGCCGCAACCAGGCGGCGGCGTCGTTCTTCGACTCGGGGAACAGCTCCAGCAGCGAGGCGAGTTCGGCCTCCCCCTGAAGGTGCGCGGCCAGCGGTCCGGCGGCCTCGTCCAGCAGGCGGTCCGGTACGGCCTTCCCCCGCGCCGCACCGACCGTACGGGCCAGGACCCGGGCCTCCTCTGCCCCGCCCAGCCCCGCCGCCCGTGCCGAGGCGCGGATCCGACGTGCCAGGTCGGCGGGCAGCTCGCCCGGGGAGGCGGCCCACGCGGTGAGCACCCGCACGAACTCCTCGTGCGCGGGCACCGGCTCCAGCACCGAACCCAGCCACGCCTGGTGCCCGCTCAGCTCCTTCGCGGGGAGCGCGCCGACACCGGCGAGGAACAGGACGTTCCGACGGCGCCAGTCCACGTCCACCGGCAGCTGGTGCTCCCGCTCGGCGGCCCGCGCCGACGCGTACGCCCGACCGGCGGCCCGCCGGTCCCAGGAGGCGAACCGGTGCGCGACCGTGTCCCAGTACCAGGGCAGATGCGCCGCCGGTAGCCCCCGCGCGGGCGCGGCCAACTCCTCCAGCGCCCGCCCCGCCTTCGGGTAGGCGCGCGAAATCCGCTCCCGCACCCCGTCGAGGACCAGCCGCGCGGCTCCCTCCCCACCCGGCTCATGGGCACGCACCCACTCCGCGTACACCTCGGAACGGCTCGGATCGGCAGGAACCACCACGACACGCTGCATCCCCCGATCCTCACACGCCCCACCGACACCGGGATCCGGAGCCTCGGGACCAGGGACCAGGGACCAGGCCAGGGACCAGGGACCAGGCCAGGGACCAGGGGCCAGGAGCGGCCCAGGCTCTCCTCGGCCCGCACGGCGTCGAGCCGACGGAGCCGGCAGGGCCGGACTCCTGTCGGGCTCAACGCCCCCGATGCCGCCCCTGATGCGGCGGATGCGACGTCGCCAACAGAACAAGCGCGAGCGCGAGCGGAACCAGAAGCAGCAGCATCACGGTCATGTTCAGCTCGTGCCCACGAAGCACCCCGCCACGCACCCCGACGCGGATCGGAGCCGCCTCCGGCCGAGGCATAGGATCACGACGGGAGGGGCGCGCACGAGCCGTGCACGACGCGCACGGGACGCACGCGAAGACGCGCGACGAGCACGGCACGCACCACCTCCCACGCACGGCGCGCCCGACGCGCAGAACACGTACGACACATCCGGCCCACGCGACGGGCTCGACCGGCGCGAGAGGCGCGACCGGCACCGGCCGCGCAAGCCGGGAACAACGAGGGGGCTGCACCACCATGACGATCGAAAGGCCGGGGCGGCCCGGAAACCTGCCCGCGGCGGAACTCCTCTGGTCCCGCTGGGCGCTGGCCGCCGTCATGGAGGCCACCGCGGCCGCCGAGGCCCGCACCCGCCGCCACGGCAGCTGGATCTCCGAGGAGGGCCTGCGGCTCGACGACTCCGGATGCACCTGGTGGACCCTGACCCCCCTCGGCGAAGGTCGCTACGTGCTCTACGGCGAGGACGAGTCCAGCGAGGTCAGGTGGCACGACCGGCCCGTCGACGTGCTCTCCGGCGCCCCCGACTGGCTGCCGCACGACCGCCTCCGCGAGCTCCTCGACGAGATCGGCTGCGTCTACTGGTACGAGAACGGCGCCTGGAACCGCGCCCCGTACCCGGAGGACCTGCGCGACGACGGTCTCGACTGCGGCATGAGCCGTTTCGCGGACCGCGACGAGGCCCTCCGCGACCTGGCCGCCTCGGAACGCTGCCCGTCCCGGGCCCACGCCGCGGACCTGCTCGCCGCCGCCGAATCCCGCACCCTGACCGCCCCCGTCATCGAGGCCGCACTCGACGCGGCGTCCCCCTTGACCGACGAGGACCGCCAAGCCGTCCACCGCGCCCTCCACGCCTCCGCCCTGACCCCGGCCCCCTGAGGCCCCCGTCCCCGAGGCCATCACCCTCGACCGACCGACCGACCGACCCACCGACCGACCCACCCACGAATCGAGCCCGCATGACCTGGACCGCGCGCACCGTGGACCGTGACGGCATTCGCCTCGCCTGCCGGGACTGGGCCGGCCCCGGCCGCCCCGTCGTCCTCCTCCACGGACTCGCCGGTCACGCCGGTGAATGGGACGTCCTGGCCGAGCGGCTGAGCGCCCGGCACCGGGTCGTCGCCGTCGACCAGCGTGGCCACGGCGCCTGCGAAGGACAACCGACGGACCTCTCCCGCGCCGCGTACGTGGCCGATGTCCTCGCCGTCCTGGACCAGCTCGAACTGGAGGAGCCGGTCCTCGTCGGCCAGTCCCTCGGCGGCCACACCGCCCTGCTCACGGCCGCCGGTCACCCCGAGCGGCTGCACGCCGCCGTACTGGTCGAAGCGGGCGCCGGCGGCCCGAACCCCGGTGTCCAGGAGGAGATCGGCGGGCTGCTCGACGCCTGGCCGCGCCCGTTCCCGGACCGCGCGGCGGCCGTCGAGTTCTTCGGCGGCGGACCGGTCGGCGAGGCGTGGGCGGCGGGGCTGGAGGGACGTGACGGCGGCTGGTGGCCCCGCTTCGACCGCGAGGCCATGACCGATTCGCTGGCCGAGCTCGCACGGCGCGCGTACTGGCAGGAGTGGACGGACATCACCTGCCCGGTCCTGCTCGTCCTCGGCCAGTCCGGCATCATCCCGCGGGAGGAGACCGAGCGGATGCTCCGACTCCGCCCGACCACCCGAGCCGTCAGCCTCCCCGGCACGGGCCACGACCTGCACCTCGAACGCCCCGCGGAACTGGACCGCCTGCTGGCCGACTTCCTCACGGGCCTTCCGCACACCGTGCGCGTCTGACGGCGCGAGGCCCGCACGGGGCCCGGCCGCGGGCCCGGTCCCGGGGGGTGTGGGACCGAGCCGCGGCGGCACCGGACCCGTCCCCGGGGCCTCGGCGCCGGGCCTCGCGGAAACCCGCGATTCCCTGAACATCCCCGAACCTAACCCCTCCCGCACACAAGTACCCCCCAAATCCCCACCGCTTACACCTCCCTTAAGGAACCCACCCCCGAAGCCCCGCACGAGCAGCGGCCGGCCAGGTTGCGGAGTCGGAGGAGTACGTCCGCGCTTGGCGCGGAGTTCGTCTGACGCGCGGCCCTGGTCGAGGAGATGCGGGAAGCGCTGGGGAGGTAGGCCCTGCGGCCCGAGGGGCGGAAGCGGCGGGCCGGCTAGCATGGGTCGGTGAGTGTGAATCCTGCCGAGTTGTTCGGAATGCAGACCCCGGCCTTCGCCCTCGTCGTGTCGCTCTTGAGCTTCACCGTGGCGGTGACCACCCTCGGCTGGCAGGTCGTCAAGCACGTGCTCGACGGTGGGCGGGTGCGGGTGCAGCTCAACGCGGCGGTCCTGAGCGAGAGCGCCATGGCGGTCAACGACACCGGGAAGTGGGGGATCGCCTACCCGCCCTTCGACGGAGGGGCGCCGTCGGCGCACCTGGAGGTGGCGCACCTGGTGGTCGAGAACCCCGGGCGGTACGGGGTGACGGTCCACGGGCCCGCGCTCGTGGTGTCGGGCGCGAGGGCGGGACGCTATGCGATCTGCCCGGCCCTCTTCGGGTTCACCGGAGACGAGACCGTCTCCACGCAGAGCCTGGTCAGGCTCGAACCGTACAGCCGGGTGACCTTCCTGCTCGACTACTGGGACGTGGTCGAGAGCGTCAGGGAGCGGAGGGACGGGAGCGGTGACACGGAGGAGACGGCGGCTGGTGGGGGCGTGCGGTTGCGGGGGATGGTGCGGGTGGCCGGGCGGCGGAAGCCCCGGAAGTCGAGCCGGTGGCGGGCCTGGCGGATACCGAACGACGCCTGGACCTCGCGCTCGGACGTGACGGAGCTCGATCCCCACACCGTGATGTGGCGCGAGCTGTACCGCGAGCACCGGGCCGTCGGCCGCCGGGACGCCGAGGAAGCGGGGGTCCCGTTCGCGCGGCTGCAGATGGTCGTGCACCGGGCCAGGCGGATGCTCACCGAGCTCCCGACCGTCGAGCGGCTGGAGCGGGCGCTGAACGACGCCGCCGACGAACTCGGCCTTCCGCACACCCACTTCGGTGGAACGGCTCTCCACATGCACGCCGCTCTCACCGCTCACGCCCCCCACCTCGCCCCCTGGCGGACCGCACCGGAATCGGGTGCGGCGGCCACGAGAGGAGCCCTGGCCGCCGCAGACTGAAGCGCCATGAACCCATCGAGACCGCCCGGCCGTGCACCCGTACACCCGCCCGCCCGCCCGGCCCGTCCGCCTGCCCTCCCGTGCCCAGCCCGCCCGAGCCGCTTGCGTTGCGGGGGTGTTGCAGGTTCGTGGACATCCGGGCGGGGGTGGTTCACGCAGGTGGGGGAGGGGTTCTACGGTCCGTCGGGAACCGCTACCGAGGAGCGCCGCCATGCCCGTCGACCTGTCGGACGAGAGCCAGTACGACCGTGCCCGGCTGCGCCAGTGGGCGCGGGGCAGGGCCCGGTCCGCCGGGGTGGACCGCCGCGACCTGCTCCGGTTGTTCGCGGCGGGGGCCGCGGCCGCCGGCCCGCTGGGAGCCGCCGTCGCCGCACCTGCCCGGGCTGCCGGCGCCACCCCCGCGACCCCCACAGCCCTCGCTACCCCCACGACCCCCGCCACGCCCGCGGCTCCCGCCGCCCCCGGCATCGTGAAGCCTTTGCCGCCCGAGCTGTTCACCCTCCGGGGCACCAACGCCGAGACCAATTTCGCCGCCCTGCGCGGCACGGGTCACCTCACCCCGCTGGACCGGTTCTTCGTCCGCAACCACACCGTCACCCCCCGCCTCGACGCCGCCGACTGGCGGCTCAGCGTGTGGGGCGACGCGCTCTCCGGTGGACCGGTGGAGTTCTCGTACGACCGGTTGCGCTCGCTCCCGGCCGTCGAACGGACCCTGTTCATCGAGTGCGCGGGCAACGGCCGCAGCTTCTACACCACCCAGCAGGGGCAGACGGTCACCGGAACGGCCTGGACCCTCGGCGCCATCGGGGTGGCCCGATGGCGCGGCGCCCGCCTGTCGGACGTCCTGCGGCGGGCCGGCGTGACCCGTCGGGCCGTGGACGTACTGCCCCGGGGACGCGACGACGAGGTCGTCACCAACGGCGTGAACCTGGGGCGGGTCCGCCGTCCCCTGCCCGTCTCCAAGGCCCTCGACGACGTGATCCTCGCCTACGAGATGAACGGGGAACCGCTCCCCGCCGACCACGGAGGCCCCGTCCGGGTCGTCGTCCCCGACTGGATCGGCATCTCCTCCATCAAGTGGGTCGGCGACATCGAGGTCAGCGCCGAGCCGCTGTACACCCCGTGGAACACCGACCTCTACCGTCTCTTCGGCCCCGACCAGCCCCCTCAGGGCAGCGCCCCGCTGACCCGACAGACCCTCAAGAGCGCCTTCGAGCTGCAGTCCGGCGCCACCGTGCCGGTGCACCGCACGCGGCTGCTGACCGGGCGTTCCTGGTCGGGCGCGGCCCCCGTGCACCGGGTGGAGGTCAGCACGGACGGCGGGACGCACTGGCAGCGGGCCCGTTTCCACGACGTCCCGCGGCGCGGCTCCTGGGTGCGCTGGTCGGTGCCGTGGACCCCGCGCACCACCGGCCCGACCGCCCTGCTGGCCCGCGCCACCGACGCCACCGGCCGCACCCAGCCGGACACCGCCGCCCACAACACCCAGGGCTACCTCTTCGACGCCGTGGTCCGTCACCCGGTCACGGTCGTCTGACCCCGCGACCGGCAGGGGCGCGTCCGACCGCGCGGGGCGGGTTGCGCGCCCGCCCGCCCCGCAGCCCGTGGCACGCTCATGACGCCACCGCCCCCTTCTCCTGCGCCCCGTCCGCGTCGCCCCGACCCGGCTCCGCCTCCATCACCTCGTGGAGCCGGGTCACGGCCGCCGCGGAGAGGTGACGGACCTGCGGGCAGCGGGTGACGCGGATCCCGTTGAGCACCTCGTCGAGGAGGTCCCGGTGCACATCGCTCATCCGGGCGTCCCAGCCGGTGACGGCGCGGGCCGCGGCCGCCTGCCGTCCCGGGGCCTGGAGGAACGCCACCAGCACGTGTTCCGTCTCCACGATCTCGTGCCCGCCGGTCCGGGCGTGCCCCGCCGCCGCCCGCAACACCTCCACCACCTCCGGTGACAGCCCGACCGCCCCCTCGCGCGCCGCCGCCCGGCCCTCCCGCAGGGAGTTCGCGATGACGTACGGGTACAGCACGCTCCGGAGGGCGAGCATGCGCCAGAGCGGCAGGTCCTCCTCGTAGCCGTACAGGCCGAGCTGCACCATCAGGTCCCAGAGGGTGACCCGGTCCCGTCCGGCCGCGGCCGCGAGGCCGGCGGCCTCGTCGACGAGCCGGACCACGGACTCCTTGACGCGGCTGCGCCGCGCGGCTGCCAGGGGGACCAGCGGCAGCCGAGGCCCGAAGGCACCCATCGCGAGGTGCCCCGCCCAGTGCAGCGGCGCCCCCCGCGCCCCGGTCCGCCGCCACTCCGCCAACGATCCGAGCTGCACCGCCCGCAGTCCGTCGAGCAGGGGACCGCCCGCCACGAGCCGTCCGACCAGCGCGTGGTCGATGAGGTCGTCCTCCTCCTGCCCCTCGGCCGCGTCGACGGTCGGGTACGAGGTGACGACGAGCCGGTCGGCCCCGGCCCACAGCAGGGCGGTGCCCAGGACCAGCCACTCGCCGTTCAACGCCCCGGACAGGTCCCCGCTGTCGCAGCACAGCATGAGCACCTGCCGGGGCATCGGGAACCGCTCCGGCTCGGCGATCAGCATCCCCGCCGTGAGGACCCGCGCCCCCGCCGGTCCGTTGCCGTCCGCCCGATCCCCGTCGTCCCCGTCGCCCCCGTGGTCCTTGCCGCTGTCCTCCTCGCCCTCGCCCCCGCCCCCGTCGGCTCCGTCGAGGGCCGGGCGGAGGACGATGCCGCCGCGCAGCGGGGAGGGGACGCGTTCCACGGCGTGGCAGGCGATGAGCGCACTGGTCTCCCCGCGGGCGCCGAGGCCGCGCAGGACCCGGCTGAGCCCGTCGAAGGAGACGTCCGTGGCGGGGGTGAGGGCGCGGACGTCCTCGGGGAGCTCGTCCAGGAGGGCGCGGGCACCCGGCAGTTCGTACCCGGCGTCCGGTTCGCCGAGGTCACTGCCCGGGTCGACGAGGGCGAGGGCCAGCGGCGGGGCCTCCAACCTGCGGGGCCGCTCGCAGAGCGCCGCGAGGAGTGCCGCGGGCGGGGCCACCGCCATCCGGCAGCGCTCCACCAGGCGCAGATCGGACCGGTCTCCCGCCGGGCCCTCGCCGGGGATCCCGATCATCGCCCAGGGAACGTGGGCCAGGGCGGCGGCGGGGGCGAGGGCCAACGGCAGCGGCCGATCCCCGGCGGCGCGGAGGGCCGCCACCAGCGCGTCCGGCACCAGCAGCCCGAGCCGCCGCGCCAGCCCGGCCTCCGCGGGGGGAGGTCCGACCAGCAGGGGGCTCGACAGGACCCGGTCCGCGAGGGCGTCGTCGTCCTCGCCCGGATACGGCATCGGCAGGGCGTCCCGGAGCTCGGCCAGGACGGTGGCCAGGGCGGAGCCCGGCCCGCAGGGGAGGACCCCGCCGCGCACCGGTCCTTCGGGCGGAACGAGCGACCAGTACACCAGTGGCCCCGCCGACCAGGTGCTCCACCACCAGGTGCCCGGACCGAGGACGGCCTCGGCGAGCTCTTCCAGGGCGTAGGCGCGCGGTCGGTCCTCCGGCCGGTACCAGTGCGCGTCCTCCAGCCGGGAGCCGCCGCGGACCCGGATGAACGGGGCCCCTGCTCCCGGGCCGTCCGGGGCCCCTGCTCCCGGGCCGTCCGGGGCCCCCGCTCCGGGGACCTCCTCCGTCCCCCGGGCTCCTTCCGCTCCCGTCCCCCGGGCTGCCTCCGTCCCCCGGGCCCTTGCCGTTCCCGTCCGGCCGTCGTCCGTCTCTCGGGATCCTTCCGCCCGCGGGCCCAGTTGGAGGCGGGCCGTTTCGATGAGTTCGGCGAGGGTTTCCCAGTCGCGGCCGTCCTCGGCCTGGGCCATGGCCTGTTCCACGGTATGCCCGAACACCGTCCACCAGCGCTGCCGTTCCTCGGTCGTCCGCAGTTGGTGGCGGGTGGTGTTCAGGACGGCCAGGGCGTCGATCCGGGCCGCGAGGGCGGCCCGCCGGTACTCGGGCCGGCCCCGGAGCCGGTCGGAGAGGAGGTTGAGGGTGGCGGCGGCTTCGAGGGGACGCTCCATCCGCATCAGGAGTCCGGCGACTCCCTCGCGGGTGCCGAGCCGTCCCAGCGCGCGGGTGTCGGCCCCGTCCACGACCAGCCCGGCCAGCTCCTGGACGGCACCGCAGCGCACGTACTCCAGCCCGAGCGGCCGCCCCGGCCCGAGGAGCCAACGGTCCGTCAGGGCGTCCAGCCCGCCGTTGCTGCCGACCCGCAGCAGGATCTCGGCGGTGGCGGCCGCGTAGTAGGCCACGTCGGGGGTGCGGGGGAGGGCCGCCTCCGCGGTGAGCCGCAGACGGGTCACGGCGGGCAGCAGGCGCTCGCGGTCGATGCCGCGGGGGACCAGTTCGGCGATGTGGTCCGTGAGGTGCGGGCCCTCGTCGCGCAGGACGCCGAGGTGGAGCCAGGCCGCTTGCAGGGGGGAGCGGACGGTCCGGGGCACGGGCCCGGGCACGGCCCGGATCACCGCCAGCGCGCGCTCGGCGCCGTCCCGGTCGGACAGGTCCAAGGCCGCCTGGAACAGCACCAGTTCGTGGACGTGTGAACCCTGCCCGGCGTACGGGGTGACGGCCCGCCGGGCCTCGCCCGGCAGTCCGCTCAGCAACAGCGCCCACCCGCGCAGGGCGGCGACCTCCGACCCGCGATGGCCCACCCCGCGACGGTCCGAACGAGCCCCCTGAGCGAGCCGGTGGCCCCGGTCAGGGCGCAGCCGCCCGCCAACTCCGCCAACGCGGCCGACCCCACCCACCCCGTCCGGCCCACTCACCCCGGCCACCCCGTCCAGCCGGTCCAAGCGGCTCAGCGCCGCCGCGGGGCGTCCGCGTTCCAGGCGGCGGTGGGCCGCACGGACGGCCCGCCCCGGGGCCGTGACGAGCGCCCAGGGGCCGGGTCGCGGCAGCGGCACCGTCACGGAGGGGAGGCGGTGCGCGCGGGCCACGGCGGCCCGTGCCGACAGTCCGGCCAGCAGGGCCCCCACGGCTCCCGCGATCAACGTCGGCAGCTGTCCGGAGTCGCCGGCCCAGCCCGCGCCGAGCACCGCGGCGGCCGAGACCAGCGCCAGTCCGGACAGCGCGCGCGCCGCGAACACGGCCACGCACAGCAGCGGCACCCAGTACGGGGTGCGCCCCGACCAGACGAGGGCCACGGGTGTCGCCGCCACCGCGGCCACCAGCACGCCCCGCTCGATGCGGCGCCGTACCGGGAACACCGCGGCCACGGACATCAGGTAGCGGGTGTGCGACCCCGCCCGTGCCACCTCGGGCCCCGCCATCCGCACCTGCCGGGCGGCCCCGTACTCCCCGAGGGCGGCGACGGCCGCGAGCAGCGCGTACAGGGCGACGATCACGAGGGCCGACTCCGTCAGGCCCAGGATCCCGGCCAGGACGGCCAGGCAGCCCGACCAGGGCCAGCGGAGGCGGAGTTCGAGCGGGGTGACCCGTTCGCCCAGGAGGTACTGCTCCTGCTCGCGGGCGTCCCGCGAGGACACGGCCGCCGCCAGGGCCACCGGCCAGGCCCAGGCCGAATCCCCCCGGGCCGCGATGACGAGCAGCAGGGCGACGGCGGCGGCACGGGCCGCGAGGTGGGCGAGGACGGCCAGGCGCCTGCGCAGCAGCGCGCTCCCGGTGGGGCCCCAGTGCACCCCGGCGGAGGGGGTGCCGCCCTCGCCGTGCTCGGCCCGTTCGACGGCGAGCAGGTGCTGTTCCACGATCCGTCGGGAGTCCTCCAGCTCACCGAGGCCGAAGGCTTCGGCGACCACGTCGACGACGTCGACCGCGTCGACCACGTGGGCGGCTCCGTCGATCCCGTCGCCCCCGTCCACCGTGTGGGCCCCGTGGACCCCTTCGCTGACCGGGGTCTCGGCGGTCGCCGCGAGGGCCACCGCGATGTGGGGGAGCCCGACCGTCTCGTATCCGTAGATCCGGGCGATCGTGCCGGCGACTTCGACGACCTGGCCGAGGTCGTCGGGGGTGAACCAACGGGCGGGGCGTCGCAGGGCGGTGGTCGGATCCTCGGGGAGGACCACGCAGACCCGGGTCCACTCCTCGGGGGCCAACAGGTCCAACGCGCGCATGAGGCGGTCGCGTTCGGGGAGCCGGACGCTCATGGCGTCGGCGGCGGCCAGCAGCCGGCGGGCGCTCTCCGCGAGTGGCGGGACGGTATCGGACACGGCTCTCCTGAGATCCGTCGGAGCGGTCAGATCCGTTCGATGGGTTCCCGGCTGAACTCCGCCCAGGACAGCGGTGTCAGCCGCCGCTCCGCCACCTCGGGGGGCGTGTCGTGGGAGCGGACCCGGAGGCGACGGCGGCCGATGCCGGGCCGCCGCATCCCCGCGCCCCGGAAGAGCGGGGTCAGCCCGCCCTCCGGGGTGATGACCTGCGCGGCGAGCCCGGACCGGGGGTCGATCCCGGAGCCGAGCCCGATGGCGGCGCCGCCCAACGGGAGCGCCGCCGGGACCAGTTCGGCGGAGACCTCCAGCTCCACGCGGGTATCGGCGCGGCTGGACACCAGGATCACGGCGGGCCCGGTCCGGACGAGCTCGGTGACCACGACGTAGTCGCTCTTCCACAGCTTCTCCGTCATCCGCTCCCGGATGCCCGTCTCCACGGCGGCCAGGTCCGCGATCCTGCGGGTCTCGCAGCGCACGGCCTGGAAGAAGGTGGACTTCGCGCGGCTGAAGGTGACCGTGAGCCGGAGGGACGGCTCGACCGCCCCCGCCACCGCCGGGAGGGTCACCTCGGGGCTGACCGAGGTGTGCACCTGCCCGGCGGAGAGGTAGGAGAAGGTGCTCTCGGGGCCGGCGGACGACTCGGCGAACGGGATCTCCAGCCGGGTGAGGGAGGTGACCGGATCGAAGCGGTGCCCTCGGACGGTTCCGACGTCCCCGAGAGCCAGGGGCGTGTTCGGCGCCCAGGCCGCGAAGTAGCCGAACTTCTCGTGCATCTCACGGGTGTACTGCTCGAACGCTGCCGTCATCGCCCGCCGCCCCTCGCCCCTCGGGCCCGCCCCCCGTGCCCGGTGGGGCCGATGCTAGTGGCGAGAACGCGACGGTTCCGGCGAGTTGAAGGATCTCGGACGTTCTCGAAAGAAAAGTGAGCTCATCCACGCGCAATCGATCGGAACCGGTCGATCGACGGGGTGGGCCGGGTGCGGCCTCGGGGGAGATCGGTGCAGCGGCCATCGGCGAGAACGATCATGGTCGTTCAGCGCAGTGATCCATTTGGTTGCCGGGTACCGGGCGCCCGCCGGGGCCGAGGACGAGGCCCCGGCAGATGACGCGCAGGTCGTCGACCCCTGGGTTCGTGTCGACTCAGGGCGAGGTGTCCGGGATCGTGGGCGTCGTCGTCTCGCGGAGATGTGCCTCGACCGGACCCAGGTGCCGGTCATGGGCCAGGACGAGCTCGTCAGCGAGGTTGAGGACGCGGATGGTGCCGGTGGGAAACCGGACGGTGATGCCGATGGCGAAGTCGTGGTCGCCGTGCTGGTAGCGGATCTCCCGAACGGAGAGGATCCGCCGGCCGACGAACCGGGCCATGGGGAAGTCGGGCAGGTCGTCCTCGACCGTGGTGTGCCCGTATTCGTCCATGTCATAGGGGCCGTCAGGCTGGTCGATCTCCAGGGACAACCCGTCGCCCGGAGTGTGGAACCGAACGGGGCCGAGGCCCTCCATGTGCAGCCACATGTGCAGGAGGGAGGGCTCGGTCTCCTGGTAGTGGTGCCAGGACGTCGTCACCTTCAGCAGGCGCCGTCCGACCAAGTCCTCAGCGTCGATCATCTGTCGATACTGCCACGACGCTCCACGATGCGGCGCCGACTTCCGGGGGGTGCCGACCTCGACCGCTCGGGGAGGGGAACGCAACGCGCCCTTGCTCCTCGACACATGGCCGGGGAGCAAGGGCGCGGGGGCCCGGGAGGTCACAGGAGCGAGGTGTAGGAATTCCGCCAGGCGGGACGGGACTCGCTGCCGACGCCGGTCCAGTACTCCGTGCCGCGGACGATCCGCCCCTCCCGTACGGTCCAGAAGGAGGCGGCGCGGAACACGCCGATCCCCTCGTGCGGGACCTCGACCTCGGAGGCCACCCGATCCCCCTCGGCCACGATCCGCAGCACGCGGATCGACCAGCCCTCCGGGTACTCGCGGTTGACCGCGACGTAGTTCTCCCGGCCGGTGATCCGTTCGCCGGTCACCGGCCAGTCGACGACGGCGTCCTCCGCCAGCAGCTCCGCGACCCCCGCCCAGTCACGTGCCTGGATCCGCTCCCACAACGACTCGACCACTCTCGACGCTTCCATGTCCGCACCCTGCCAGACCGCACCGACAGCGGGGGCCGGCGACCGGAACCGCGTGGGCGGTGGCCGGGCCCCGCAGGGCGGGGTGATCAGCCGAGCTGCTGGTAGGCGTTCCAGCCGTCGCCGATCTTGACCCGCGGCGCGAACACCTTGGACCCGCCCTGCCCGGTGGCCGTGTAGCGGAAGAGACCGCCCTCGGGGTCGCGGGCCACGAGGTCGGCGCGGCCGTCGCCGGTGAGGTCGCCGGGGGCGGCGAGCCGGTCGTAGACCTGCCAGCCCCTGCCGATCAGCACGCGCGGGGAGAAGGGCGCGGCGGCCGTGCCGGTGCCCGTGTACAGGTAGAGGTTGCCGGTCCGGTCGCGGGCGACCATGTCGGCCCGGCCGTCACCGGTGAAGTCGCCGGAGCCGACCACGGAGTCGTAGACCTCCCAGCCCTTTCCGATGGTGATCTTCCGGTACGACATGCCCTCCTGCGCGTGGAGGAAGAGCGTCCCGGACAGCACCTGGACCAGGTCGGCCTCGCCGTCTCCGGTGAGGTCGCCCGGACCCTGCCAGAGGCCGGTGGACGGGAGCGGTGCCCCGGTGGCCCGGTCCGTCAGGGCGCGGGCCCCTTCGTGGAACCAGAGGGAGCCGTTGTCCAGGATGAGATTGGGCCGGTCCCGGCCGTCGAGGCCGTCGGCCGCGAAGAGGAATCCGATCCCCTCCTCGGGGCCGATGTTGGTGGGTTCCTGCCGGGCCGGCAGGAACGTCCCGTCGGCCAGCGCGCGGAACACGTCCACGGCGCCGTCCGAGTTCGGCGTGACGGCGGCGAGCCCGTGCTTGCCGTGGTCCGGGACCCCGCCCTGCCCCGCGAAGGCCCGCAGGTACCGGGTGCCCGCGCCCAGCGGGACGGCGGTCGCGAAGGAGCCCCCGCCCCGGGACGGGTGCAGGAGCACCTCTCCGGTGAGGGTGCGGCCCGCGAGGTCGGCGCGGCCGTCCCCGGTGAGGTCGTCCACCGCGACGAGCTGGTTGTACGCGTTCCAGCCGGTCCCCGCCGCGACCCGGGGCAGGAAGGGCTGCGCCGTCCCCCCGGAGCCCTTGTAGTACCAGAGGGCGCCCGTCACGTCGCGGGCGACGAGGTCGCCGAGTCCGTCGCCGTCGAGGTCGTTGGTGCCGACGATCTGGTCGTACGCCTGCCAGCCGCCGCCCACCTTGACCCGGGGCTTGAAGGGCTGGCCCGCGTCGAAGCCGGTGCCCTCGTAGAAGTACAGGTCACCGGAGTGGGTGCGGGCGACGAGATCGGGCCGGCCGTCCCCGTTCACGTCACCCGGGGAGGTCACCTTGTTGTAGAGCTGCCAGTCGAAGCCCGCCCACGAGCGGGACCCGCTGTCGTGGGCACCGGCCGTCTCCAGGACCAGCATCCGCTCCTGCAGGTAGAGCACCTCCGGCCGGCTGTCCCCGCGGACGTCGCCGATCGGGATGACCTCCTTGACGTACTCGTAGATCTGCTGGTCGAACTCGGCGGGCCGCTCCGGCCCGCCGTCACCCGGCAGGACCGTCAGACGGCCGTCCACGTACCGGTACAGGAAGTCGTTCTTCCCGTCGCGGTCGAAGTCGGTCCGCGGCTTCGCCGGGACGGGCACCTCCGGCGCGCCGGACGGCACGGGCAGCGTGAAGCGGACGGGCGGCAGCTCCGCTCCGGCGGCACCCGCCGCGAAGGAGGTGGAGCCCGTGGACAGCAGCACGGCCGTGGCCAGGGCGGCGGCGGTGCCCGCCGTGAGGAGGTGCGTGGAGTCGGTGCGCGCAATGCCGGTGCGCCCGGTGCCCTTGGTGCGTGTGAGGCGTGTGGTGCGAGTGAAGTGCAAGGTTCCCCCATGGACGGATGTCGACTGTCCCGGGGTGGTCGGCCGGCGGCCGGCGGTCGGCTGTCGTGCGGCGCCTCGCTCAGCGGGCACGGCACGGCGGTACGGCGGCGGACGGCGGGTGCGTGGACGCGCCCCGGGACGATACCCGCAGGCTAGGCGGCCGGAGCCGGAAAAAAGAACCCCGAACTCGTGCAACCTTTCGAGCCCTCAGGGGTCCGGGGCAGCGGCCCGTGCGGATCCGCGTGGATCCGTGGAGAGCGGCGCGGGAAGAAGGACGCGGACCCGTGGACGCCGGGCGACGTGAAGGCCCTGACGCTCGGACGGGTCCGCGCCGTGCGTGGCTGTCGGGGTGTCATACCACCTCCGGTCGTCCCGTGGTCGTGCCGTGGTCGTCTCGTGGTCCCGCGGTGATGCGGTGATGTCGCGCGTTCGCGGGGGTGGTGAGGCCGTGCGGTGGTGCGGTGGTGCGATCGCGTGGACGAGGGTCCCGTCGTGGCGGTGGGGCGGCGGCGGTCAGTTCCGGTTGCCGGTCAGGCTCTTCACGAAGACGCCCAGGGCGATCGCGAGCAGGAGGAGGTGGATCCAGAGCGGGCCCGGTAGGGCGGACGGTCCGGACGCGAGGGCGGAGAGTGTGTTGGGTGTCATACCGCGCGCATGCCCCCGGTCCGCGGGATGACTCGCTCCGGAACCGCGGGAATCCGGACGGGACGGAAGTCCCGCATGTCCCGGGCCGGTCCGGGCAGGCGGAGGGCGATGATCGCCGGGCAGGGTCCGGTGGAAGGACCGCGCACGGCGCGGAGCGACAGAGGAGAGGTGCCGCATGCGGAGCGTGGGCGTGGAAGAGGAACTGCTGCTGGTCGATCCCGACAGCGGGGAGCCACTGGCGGTGGCGGGGGTCGTACTCGCCGCGGCGGAACGTGCCGGAGCCACCCGCCCCGGCCCTGCGGGCGGCCCGGTGGAGAAGGCCGAGGACCGCACCCCCGTCGCTTCCGGACCCTCCGGGGGTGACGATCCCGACGTGCCCGCCCTGGAATCCGAACTCCACGAAGAGCAGCTGGAGTTCGCGACGAAGCCGGTCACGGAGATGGGCGAGCTCCAGGAGGAGATCGTCCGCCTGCGGGCCGAGGCCGCCCGGCACGCGGAGACGGCCGGAGCCGTGGTGGCGGCCCTCGCGACCTCCCCGCTCCCGGTCCGCCCGACCCTTTCACCGGGCCACCGCTACGACTGGGCTGCCCGGCAGTTCGGGATGACCGCGCAGGAGCAGCTGACCTGCGGCTGCCACGTCCACGTCGCCGTGGAGTCCGACGAGGAGGGCGTGGCCGTCCTGGACCGGATCCGCCCCTGGCTGCCCGTCCTGACCGCCATGAGCGCCAACTCCCCCTACTGGCAGGGGGAGGACACCCGCTACGCGAGCTACCGCGGCCGGGTCTGGAACCGCCTCCCCTCGGCCGGCCCCACCGACCTCTTCGGCTCCGCCGACGCCTACCACGAGCAGGTGCGGGCCATGGTCGGAACGGGCGTCCTGCGCGACCCCGCCATGATCTACTTCGACGCGCGGCTGTCGGCCACCTACCCCACCGTGGAGGTCCGCGCCGCGGACGTGTGCCTCGATCCCTCCACCCCGGTCCTCCTCGCCGCCCTCGTCCGCGGTCTGGTCGAGACCGCGGCCCGGGCCTGGCGGGGCGGCGAACCCCCGGCCCGAACCGCCACCGGCCTGCTCCGCCTCGCCTCCTGGCAGGCGGCCCGGTCCGGGCTGGACGGACCGCTGCTGCACCCCGCGACCATGGAGCCGGTCACCCCCGCGGAGGCCGTGGACGCCCTGTACCGGCACGTCGCGGACGCCCTCGCGGACGCGGGCGACGCGGAACTCGTCCGGGCCGGCACCGCCCGGCTCCTCGAACACGGCAACGGTGCCCGTGTCCAGCGGGCCCTCGCCCGCTCCGAGGACGGCCTCGCCGCCGCGGTCCGTCACTGTGCCCGGCTCACCACGGCCGCCGCGAGCGGCTGACCCCACCCTTCGACCCGCCCGGGCCGTCCGCCCGGGGGCGCCGGCAGGGGCACGTGCGCGGGCGGCGGCGGGAGGGAGGCGGCGGGAGGGAGGCGGTACCGCCGCCCCCGCCGCCCTCGCGCCCCGTTGGCGGTCCGTACCGAAAAACAGGGCTGACAGATCATCCGACCGGTGCCTATGATGCGCCCGATGAAGAACTTCACCCTCTCCGGATTGGGGGAATCGTCCGCGCCAGGTGACTGCTGATGGCAGTTCACTCCGCGGAGACGATCCCCGCCCACCTGCTGATGTGGCGGCGCGTACGCGAGTACGCCGTGCCACCGTCCATGATCGCGAACGCGACCGTCCGCCGTGCGGCCGGTGACTGGGCGGGGGCCTGCGCCGCCGCCCGGATCGACGTCGACCTCGATCTGCGCGCCGTGCGCCACCGCCACGGCACCCCCCTCGCCGCCCTCCTCCGGGACGACCTCCGCCGCCTGGCACCCGACCTGCTGCGCTGGCACATGCCCCGGACCGCCCCCGACGGCCGGCTCCGCCCCGGCCTCACCCTCACCCTGGCCCGCTACGGCCCCCCGGGCACCGGAGCACCGCACCTGGTGGTCCGTACGCCCCCGGCCTGGGCGGACGCCGGACAGCGGATGTCCCTGGCGCTCTGGGAGGACTCCCACGAGCAACCGGTCGGACACCACCCGCATCCGCATCCCGACCGCCGGTTCCGACTCGACCTGCACCGACACCTCTGGGACGCCACGCGCGGCGCCGAACTCGCACGACGCTGCGGAGCGGCGGGAGCAGCCCCCGCGACCGACGCGTCGGGCCCTCCCGGCGACGACTCCGCGCGGCTGCCGCCGCACTGGACGGCCGAGGCCGAACTCCTGCTGCGGGACGCCGGAACGCCCCGCGGTGCCCTGACCGTACGGCTCGGCACCCGCAGCCGCGCCGTCCTGGAACTCACCGCCCCCGACGACCACCACGCCCCGGTGCTCCGGGCGCTCCGGACCCCGCTGCCCGCGCAACGGGTCGCGGTGCTCCCGGTCCTGCCGGAGGCCGCCGTCCGACCCCTGCCGGACCTGGAACTGCTCCGGGCCGGGCTCTTCCCGTCCGAACGGCTGCATCCGCTGGTCGTGGCCGCCCTCGCCACCGTGCCCCGGACGCCGACGGGACCACCCCCCGACACGGGGAGGGACCACGGCGGCGGGACCGGTCACGGCGACGGGACCGGCGACGGTGGCCGGACGTGGGACGTGGTCGGGACGTGGCAGGACGCCGGGGAGTGGCACGACGCCGGGCCGGGCCACGACGCCGGGCCGGTTCACGATCCGGAGTTCGCGGCCGAGGCCACGGATCCGCACCGGGTGCCGTGCGGGGGAGCGGTCCACCGGATCGCCCTGCGGGACGGCTCCCTGACGGCCGTCGACCACGAACCCGCCGAACTGGCCCGCGAGGAGCTGCTGATGGCCCTCGGCGGCCCCGGCCTGCCCTGCCTGCGGGCCATCGACGACGTGCACCGCAGCCCCGAGGCGCTCCCCGCGGTCCGGGACCGGCTCGGCCACGGAGACGTGACCGGGGCCATGGCCGTGGTCGAAGGGCTCCTCGGGCCCGCCGCCGTGCTCCGCGACGGCCCCCTCCGGGACGTCCTGGAGGCGGCGGTCGCGGGTCGTCTCGACCAGGGGCTGTTCCGTGCGGGCCTGGTGCGCCGCCATCCGGCCACCGGGATCACGGGGGAGCACGGTCATCGACCGCGCGTCGACCGCAGCCTTCCCGGGGAACTCCGCCGCGTACTGGGCCGCAGACGCGACAGCCGCGGCCGGCCCCGCACCGTCCTGCGCGACTGACGCGCGCCCGGCCCGGCCCCGGAGCGGCCTGTCCCGTACCGGCCGGCCCCACCGGGGCCCGACACCCACCGACCCGCCCCGCCTTCCGACCCCGTCCCGACCCTCGCGTCGGCCCGCCACGAGGCCATGCCGTCATGAAGCCACGAGGCCATGCCGTCATGCCGTCATGCCGACACGCGGCCCGGCCGCGGTCCTCGCCTTACCCTCCCTTTCCTCCGCCCCCATCCCGGACGGTCCGCCGTCCCCGAACCACCAGGTGATACCCATGACTTCCGCCACCCTGCCCGCCGGCCCCCGCACCACCCCGCCCCGCACCCCGGACTCCGTCCCTACCGCCGCCGCGGAACCGGCCCCCCGCTCCGAACTCGCCCTCGCGGGCGACCTGCTCGCCCTGCTCCGTACCACCACCACCGAGCCGCGCCCCGACGAGCAGCTGGAGGCGTTGACCCTGGCCGTCGCGGCCGACCTGCCGGTGCTCCTGTGGGGCGAGCCCGGCATCGGCAAGACCGCCGCGCTCACCCAGCTCGCCGCCTCTCTGGAGCTGCCGCTGACCACCGTCATCGCCAGCGTCCACGAACCCACCGACTTCTCCGGGCTGCCCGTCCTCGGGGAGGACCCCGCCGTCAACGGGGTCCCGATGGCGCCCCCACAGTGGGCCGTGGAGCTGGTGAGGGCCGGCCGGGGCCTGCTCTTCCTGGACGAACTGTCCACCGCCACCCCGGCCGTACAGGCAGCCCTGCTGCGCGTGGTCCTGGAACGCAAGGTCGGGGCGCTGACCCTGCCGCCCGGGGTGCGGATCGTGGCCGCCGCCAACCCGCGCGCGTCCGCCGCGGACGGCTGGGAGCTGAGCCCGCCCCTCGCCAACCGGTTCGTGCACCTGTACTGGGTCCACGACCGGGACGTGGTCGTGCGCGGCCTCGGCGGGGTGTGGCCGCGCGCCGAACTGCCGCGGCTGGACCCGTCGGCCCTGCCGGAGTCCGTGGACTACGCCCGGCGCGCGGTGTGCGGCTTCCTGCACGCCAGGCCGACGCTCATCCACCGACTCCCGACCACCGAGACCCGGCGCGGCGGGGCCTGGCCCTCACCCCGCAGCTGGGAGGCCGCGATGACATTGCTCGCCTTCGGCACGGCCGCGTCCGTCTCCCGGGACGTCCTCGCGCTCCTCGTGCGCGGGGCCGTCGGCGACGGCCCCGGCCTCGAACTCCTCGCCCACATCGACCGGATGGAGCTCCCCGACCCCGACCTCCTGCTCGCCGACCCGGCCGCCGCCGAACTCCCGCAGCGCGGTGATCTCCGCCAGGCCGCCCTGGAAGCCGTGGTCGCCGCCGTCGGCGCCCGCCCCGAACGGGAGCGCTGGGAGGCCGCCTGGGCGGTGCTCGTCCGGGCCATGGAGACGGGCACCCCGGACCTCCTCGTCGGACCCGCCAAGGTGCTGGCCTCCCTGCGGCGCGACGGCTGGGAGGTACCGGAGGCGGTGGAACGGCTCGCCGGCGTCGTCGGCCTCGCCCGGCGCGCGGAGAACTCCGTGGCCCGCACCGCCGCGGCCGCCGGCACCGGCGGTCGGAAGGGGGCCCACCGATGACCGCCGCCCCGCGCGCGTCCGCCCCCCGGCCCCTGCCGCGCCCGATGGCCCCGCCACCGGCACCCCGCCCCGTACGCGTCGACCTCCCCCTCGCGCCCGCCGGGCCGGTGCCGCCCCTCGACCTGGAGAAGCTGTTCGCCGCCCGGTTGTACGCGGCCGAGGTCCGCCCGTACCTCGCGGGCGCCCTGTTCGCCCTGCACCTGGTGGAGGACCGCACGGTCCCCACCATGGCCGTGGACGCGCACTGGCGCTGCTACGTCTCCCCGTCCTTCGTCGCCCGGACCCCCCTGGAGGAACTGGCCGGGGTCTGGGTCCACGAGGTCTCCCACCTGCTCCGCGACCACCACGCCCGCAGCGAGCGCCACGCCCGCGAACACGGTGAGGGCGGACCGGGCAACCGGCAACGGCAGAACATCGCCGCCGACTTCGAGATCAACGACGACATCTACGGCGACGGACTGCCGATGCCCACCGGGGCCGTCCGCCCCGGCATGCTCGGACTGCCCGACGGGCTCCTCATGGAGGAGTACCTGAACCGCTTCTCCATGGCGGGCCGCACCCCGCGCCTGGCCTGGCTGGACTGCGGCAGCGGCGCCGACGGACACGCCCGGCCCTGGGAGCTGGGCCCCGACGGCGCCCACGGCCTCACCCGCCAACAGCGGGACGCCGTCCGCTTCCGGGTGGCCGAGGCCATCACCGGGCGGCCCGGGGACGCCCCCGAAGGGTGGCGGCGGTGGGCCGACGAAGCCTTCCACCCGCCGCAGCCCTGGCGGCAATTGCTCGGCGCGGCGGTCCGCGCCGCCGTCGGAGCGCCGGGCGCCGGCGGCGACCACACCTACCGGCGGCCGTCCCGACGCTCCGCCGCCGTCCCCGGCGCCGTCCTCCCCGGCCTGCGCCGCACCCCGCCCCGGGTGTGCGTCGTCATCGACACCTCCGGGTCCGTCAGCGACGCCGAACTCGGCTCCGCGCTCCTGGAGGTCGCGGCGATCGTCCGCGCCGTCGGCGGGCGACGCGACCTCGTCTCCGTGATCTCCTGCGACGCCGCCGCGGGCATCGCCGTCCCGCTCTGCCGCGCCGAGAGCCTGGAACTGATCGGGGGCGGCGGCACCGACCTGCGCTCCGGCTTCGCCCGCGCGCTGCGCGCCCGGCCCCGCCCCGACGTGATCGTCGCCCTCACCGACGGCCAGACCCCCTGGCCCTCCGAACCGTCCGGCTGCCGCACCGTGGTCGGCCTCTTCCCCCGCCCCGCCCGCCGCGCCGACGAATCCGACCCGCACTACACCCCCGAGGCCCCGCCCCCGTGGACCCGCGTGGTCCTCATCGGCTAGGCCGTCGTTGAAGAGCTTGGACGCCGAGTTGCCACGAACGTCCCGATGGCTCCGCCGCCGAAGCACGCCCGCGTTGCGGTGTACCGCACCGGACAAAGCGCCCCTTCGACCCCGCTCCGCCGGATCGGACGGGCCTAGTAGTACCCCTTCGCCCCGTCGAGCAGCTCCCTCACGATGTCCGCGTGCCCCGCGTGCCGTCCGGTCTCCTCGACGAGGTGGATGAGCATCCAGCGGAGGTTGGCGTTCGCGGAGTGGAAGTCGGGGTGGCGGCCGACGTCGTCCAGGGAGGCCGCGGCCACGATCTCGTTGCTCCGGGCGCACTGGGCCTCGTAGTCGTCGAGCAACCGCTCCAGTGAGATGCCGTCGGTGCGCCAGTCGGCGTTCTCGTCCGTGTCGTCGAAGGACGGGTTCCGTGATGTGTCGCCGCCCAGGAACAGGACTTCGAGCCAGGTGTGCTCGACCCATCGCATGTGGCCGATGAGCCCGGCCATCGTCATGTTCGGCGAGGTCGGGATGACGGAGCGGTGCGCGTCGGCCTCGCTCAGGCCCTCGCATTTCCATCGCAGAATCCGCCGTTGCAGATCCAGCCAGCCGACGAGCGCGGTGCGTTCGTCGGCCCGGAAGGGGGGACGCTCAAGTGAAGGTGACATGTCTGCGGACGTTAGGGCGCCCGGTCTCCTGCTGTCGCCCGATTTTCGGTCCCGGCCGAGCACACCTTCGCCGGCCCTCCGGGACACCCGACCGTGGCCGGTCAGTCGAACAGCCAGTACTGGTTCGGCTGGGTGCCGCAGTCCCACAGCATGACCACCGAGCTGCGGCCCCAGTTGTAGATGTCGGCGCACTGGCCGGGGAAGGCGATGTTCTCCATGCGGCTCGGGCCGGGCAGGGAGTCGATCCTCCACGCCTGGCCCAGCCCGTCGCCGCAGGGGTTCTGGATCAGCTGTTCCGCGCGGCCCAGGGAGCCGTCCACGCACAGTCCGCTCGCGTCACTGCGGATGTTCCAGCCCCCGCTGGTGCCGTTCCATTCGAAGCTCCAGGACTGGTTGTCGCCGCCGTGGCACTGCCACATCTGGATCCAGGGGCCCCGGCCCCAGTCGTAGACGTCCAGACACTTTCCGGCGGCCTCCGGACTGAGGCTGGTGATCGTGGACACCGGGACCGGCTGCGCCCCCGCTCCGCTGCCACCGACCCGGGCTGCCGCGGGCCCGCCGCTCGCGGCGGCCGTTCCCGCGGCCGTTCCGACACAGAGCAGCAGCGCGGCCGCGGCGGCCCCGAGGGTCGATCCGAGGCGCGTGACGAGGTTCATGTGGGGCTCCCGAGGTCGGTCCGGGTCGGTCCCCCCGACGCTAGGGCGCGCCGCGCCCCGTGCCCAGCCCACTACCGGCCGTTCACGATCACGCCCGACACCCCCACCCGGACCGGGAGGAGCCCACGCCCGTACCCGCACCGGGGGCTCCGTACCCCGACCGGGAGGGCCCGGGGAAACCCGGGTGCGGGCCTTCCGACGCTGTTGAGATCATGCCGGGATGGGCCACCCACTCGAACAGATCGTCGTCCGGCACACCCACCGCGTCCCCCTGCCGGCACCCGCCACCACCGCTTCCGATGCCGCCTGCGCGCCCGCCCCGGACGCGCGGGACGAAGGCGCCGCGGCGGTACGGCAGTTCGACATCGCCCTGATGTCCGTGGGCTTCAAGCTCTCCGGGCCGCTGCTGGAGCGCCTGCACCGGCTGCCCGCCGCCGAGGTCACCGCCCTCGCGGACCGTACCCTCGGCACGGTCCGCGAGCTGACCGGCGACCACGTGCGGCACAACGCCTACTTCCGGGACTTCCCCCACGGCGTGCCCGACACCCTCGCGTTCTGGGCGGAGTGCGCCGCCCGCGCCCTCACCGACCCCGACACCCGTGGCGGCGTCCTCGGCCGCTTCCGCGACCGACTCCGCGGCCGCACCGCCGCCCCGGTCCTCGGCGGCACCCTGGACCTGCTCTCCCTCCCCGGCTACGGCACCTACCAGCACACCTACGCGGAACTGCTCGCCGCCCACGAGGAGCTGATCGCCGGAGCGGGCGACCGCACCACCGTGCTGCACCCCGGCGGCACCCCCGAGGAGGAGAGCACCGCCCTCTACCTCGCCCTGGCCGGGTCCGTCACCCCGCTCGGCGAGGAGGGACTGCGGGACCTCGCCGTGCTCGCCGGGCACCACGCCCACGGACCCCGGCCCGAGGCCCTGCCCGTCCGCGAGAACCGGGCCGTCGTCAACCGCGCCCGGCTCACCGCCGGAGCCGACCTCCTCCTCGACACCGTCACCGACGTCCTCCGCCTGGCCTGCGCCCTCTCCGACGGAGACGTCTCCCTCGCCACCCCCACCCGCTTCCGCGCCCCGTCCCGCCCGGTCCGCCGGGCGCTGCTGGCCGGCCTGGACGCCGTGGTCGCCGCCGACCCCGCCCGGCTGGCCGAGGTCACCGCGCACCGCGAGCGGTTCAAGCGGCTCGGGGAACGCCTGCACCCCCACGAGTACCCGCGCTTCCCGCACGCCGCCGACGTGTTCGCCGTCGCCCGCGGCGAGCTGCCGGCGCGGACCCTGGACAGCCGGACCGAGGAACTGTTCGCGGCCGGCGACGCCCCCGGCGCGGCCCGGCTCCTCGCGGCCGCCGCCCCCGGCAAGCTGCTCCGCGACCTGGACCGGCTGCTGCGCGCCGCCCCGGACCCCGCCGCCGCCGAGGCCGTGGTGGCCGCGGCCACCGGCTGCCTCCCCCGGGTGTCCGGCCGGGTCCTGCTCTCCGTACGCGACCACCTGCACGGCCGCGCCGTCACCGGGCCGGTCCCGGGGGCCGTGGCCCCGGTGGACCCCACCCCGGAAAACCCGGCTCCGGACTCGTCCCCGTCCCCGACCCCGCTCCCGCCCGCGCGCCGCGTGTTCGTGAACGGCCGGGGGCGCGCCTGGGTCACCGCCGACACCCGGCCCCCGCTCCGGGCCACCGACCGCCGGACCCTCACGGAGGCGATCGACACGGAGCTCCGCGGCCGCCTGCCCGATCCCGGTCACCTGGTGCTCGACGCGGAGGCCCTCGACCTCGGCCTCCCGCTCAGCGGCAAGGCCACGGCCGCCGGGCTCGGTGTGCTGCCCCGCGGCTCCCGATCCCCCGTGGACGGCGAACTGCTCCGTTTCTTCGTGTACTGGCGGCAGCGCCGTCGGGACACCGACTACGACCTGTCGGCCCTCGTCCTCGACGCCTCCTACGAGACGGTGTCCTGGCTCTCCTACACCGAGCTGAAGGCCCTCGGCGGCGTGCACTCCGGGGACGTCACAGAAGCCCCGCAGGGCGCCTCCGAGTTCATCGACCTCCGCTTGGAGGCCGTCCCCGGCACCGTCATCGTGCCGCAGGTCAACATCTACTCCGGCGAGGGCTTCGACGAGACCGAGGAATCCTTCTTCGGCTACATGACCCGCGACACCGAGCAGCGGGGCCGCCCCTTCGAGGCGCGCACCGTCCGCACGAAGTCCGAACTCCGCGGGCCGGGCCGGGTGGCCCTGCCGCTGGCCTTCCTCCGCGGCGAGGACGGCCGCTGGCACGCGCACTGGCTCCACCTGTACCTCCAGGGCAGCCCGCACGCCAACCGCGTCGAGGAGAACCGGGTGACGGTCTCGGCCCTGGTGCGCAGCCTCGTGGAACGGGACCACCTGACGGTCCGCCACCTCGCCGGGCTGCTGGCCGACCGGGCCCGCACGGTCACGGTCCGCGCACCGGGCGACACCACACCCCTGCCCGAGGTGCCCGTCACCTACATCGGTCCGGCCCGGCCCGAAGGCCTGCACCCGGACTCCCGGATCGTCACCCCGGAAAACCTGCGCGACCTGATCCCGGGCTGACTGCTAGCGTGGGCCCCGGCGAGGCCATGGACGGGCTTCCTTCTCACCTCTTGCACCTAGCCCGCCCGCTTTCCTCGCCGTCCGGCGCCCGGCGGCGTCCTCCTCGGAGGACCCCCGGCGTGGCCGCCGACCTGCGGGTCCGTGTGCCCGGGGCCCCGCATACCCTCGTCTCGTGCCTGATTCCTCTGCTCCGCAACACGTCGCCGTCCTCGTCCTGGAAGGCGCCAAGCCCCTCGACGTGGGGATCCCCGCCCAGGTGTTCACCACCCGGGCGAGCATGCCGTACGAGGTGCGGGTGTGCGGTGCGGAACCCGGCGCCGTGACCGGCGGGGACGGGCTCTCCTACGCCGTGGCGCACGGCCTCGAAGCCCTGGAGTGGGCGGACATCGTGTTCGTCCCCGGCTACCGGCACCCGGACCGGGAGGACCCGCCGCGGGCCGTCGTGGACGCCCTGATCGCCGCGCACGCGCGCGGTGCCCGCCTCGCCGCGATCTCCACCGGTGCCTTCGCCCTCGCCGCCACCGGACTCCTCGACGGCCGCCGGGCCACCACCCACTGGCACTACGCGCGGGCCCTCGCCGCGAAGTGGCCGGAGGTCCGCGTGGACGAGAACGTCCTGTTCGTCGACGAGGGCAGCGTCCTCACCTCCGCCGGCGCCGCCTCCGGCATCGACCTCTGCCTGCACATCCTGCGTCGCGACCACGGGGTGAACGTCTCCAACCACGCCGCCCGCCGGCTCGTGGCCGCCCCCTACCGCAGCGGCGGCCAGGCCCAGTACGTGCCGCGCAGCGTGCCCGAACAGCTCGGTGAACGGTTCGCGGCCACCCGAGAGTGGGCGCTGCGCCGCCTCGACGGGCACCTGACCCTGGACGTCCTCGCCCGGCACGCCGGGGTGTCGGCCCGGACCTTCTCCCGACGGTTCGCCGAGGACACCGGCTACACGCCGATGCAGTGGGTGTTGCGCGCCCGTGTGGACGCGGCCCGTGAACTGCTGGAACGCTCGGAGCGCAGCATGGAACAGATCGCCGCCGACGTGGGCCTGGGCACCGGCGCCAACCTCCGCATGCACTTCCAGCGCATCCTCGACACCACCCCCACCGAATACCGCCGCACCTTCACCCAGGGCACCTGAGCGTTCCGGGGCGGCGGTGTCGGCGACATCGGCGGTCTCGGTGGCGTCGGCGGTCGCGGCGTCGTCGGCCGGCCCGTCAGCGGAGCGGCCTCCCGGACCGGTCGGGCACCAGTGCCGCGCGCAGGGGGAGGGCGAGGAGCACCGCGAGGGCGGCCAGGGACCCGCTGGCCCACAGCGGCCCGAGGGGCCCGGCGGCGGTGTCGAGGGCGACACCGCCGAGGACCGGTCCCGCGACGGCCCCGATGTTGAGCGCGGCGGTCGCGGTCGCGCCGGCGAGGGTCGGGGCCCCGGCCGCCCGGTGGAGGATCCGGGTGATCAGGGTGCCGCCCACCGCGAAGGACAGGGCCCCCTGCGCGGTCACGAGCAGGAGCAGCGGGGCCGGTCGGTCGGCCAGCAGGGCGAGCGCCGCCCAACCGACCGGCAGCAGCGGGCCGCCGAGGCCGAGGACGAGACCGGGACGCCGGTCGGAGAGCCGTCCCGCCGCGCTGACACCGAGGAACGAGCCGACGCCGAAGAGCATCAGGGTGACGGGTACCCACGACGCGGGGAGCCCCGCGGTTCCGGTCACGACCGGGGCGAGGAAGGTGAGCCCCGCGAAGGTCCCCGCGTTGACCAGGGCGGTGAGCAGGACGATCAGGAGCACGGGCGCCTGCCCGAGGCGGGACAGCTCCGCCCGCAGCGGGAGCCGGAAGGCGGCCCGCTCCGTCCCGCCGGATCCGCCGGCCGGCCCGCGGTGCTTCGGGAGACAGGTCATGATGCCGAGGGCCGCGGGCAGGCAGGCCAGGGCCACGGCCCAGAACGCGGCCCGCCAACCGAGCTGTTGACCGAGCAGGGAGCCGCCGGGGACGCCGGCGACCATGGCCGCCGTGGTCCCCGACAGCAGGACGCCGATGGCCCGGCCCGTGCGGTCGGCGGGCACGAGGGCCGCCGCGGTGGTCAGGGCGAGGGCGAGGAACCCGGCGTTCGCGAACGCCGCGACCACGCGGGCCGCGAAGAGGACGGGGAACCGCGTCGTCGTCGCGGCCAGGGCGTGGGCCGCCAGGAACACGAGGACGAAGCCGAGCAGTCCGGACCGCCCGGACCGGTCGCGGACGAGCACCGCCATGAGCGGTGCCCCGACGACCATGCCGATGGCGTAGGCCGAGGTGAGCGTGCCCGCCGTCGCGACGGTGACGCCGAGGTCGGCGGCGAGGGCCGGGAGGAGGCCGGCGAGCATGAACTCCGAGGTGCCCATGGCGAACACCGCCAGGGCGAGGACGTACAGGGGGAGGGGCATCGAGAAGCTCCGAGGGGCGAGACACGGGAGGGTGGTCGTCTCGTCACCACGGCCGGCCCGCGCCGCACCCGCCGGACCGCGCGGGGCGGTGCGACGGCGTGGGCTTCAGCGGATCACTGCTTCAACGGATCACCGGTTCAAGGGGTCACCGGTTCAGCGGATCACTGGTTCAGGGGGCCGGCGGCGTGACCGCGGGCCCCCACCCTGTCCGATTCGGGGCTCGACATGTCCCGCACGCTACCCGGCCCTTGCCCGCGCGGTCACCCCGATTTCCTCACCCGGGCCCTGGGCGACGCGGAGCCCGGAGGCGGCGCGGAAAAGGGTTCGTCGGGGTGGTGGGGGTGCCGGCAGGGTGCCGGGCATGACGCCGCAGCACCAGATACGCGCCGATCACGACGCCCGCACGATCGTGGTCTACCAGGCCTATTCGCCCGCGATCGCCGACGCGGCCCTCCGGGCCGGGCGGTTCGTGGAGCCGTTCTCGTTCCACCGGATGACCTGGATCAAGCCGTCGTTCCTGTGGCTGATGCACCGCAGCAACTGGGCGGGCAAACCCGGGCAGGAGCGGATCCTCGCGGTGCGGATCACCCGGGAGGGCTGGGAGGAGGCCCTGTCCCGGGCCGTCCTCACCACCGGCGATCCGGCGGCCCTGGCGCGCGCGGAGGCGCACGTCCAGTGGGATCCGGAGCGTTCGCCGCGCGGGGCCGCGCTGAACCACTACAGCATCCAGGTCGGCATCGGCCGCGGGCTGATCCGCACCCTCGCCGAGGAGTGGACCGTCGGCCTCACGGACCTGACCCCGCGGGTCCGCAAGGCCGCGGCCCTGGTCCGGGCGGGCCAAGCGGCCAAGGCGCAGCGGTTGTTCCCGCCGGAGCGGGTGTACCCGCTGCCGGGGCCGCTCCAGGACGCCCTGTTCCGTTGACCGGGCGGGCCCGCCCCGCCGCGGTTGGCGGGTACTGCCGGGGCGGGTCGGGCGGGGTTGGCACGATCCTTTCGAACCGTGGCGATCCCGCCCCTGTGGGGGGCGGTCAGGGGGAGCGATGCTGGTGACGACCCCGAAAGGACACCTCATGACGCGCATCGCCATCAACGGATTCGGCCGCATCGGACGCAACGTTCTCCGCGCCCTGCTGGAGCGAGGGACCGACCTCGAGGTCGTCGCCATCAACGACCTCACCGAGCCCAAGGCCCTCGCCCGGCTCCTCGCCTTCGACACGACCTCCGGCCGCCTCGGCCGCCCGGTGAGCGTGGAGGGCGACGTACTCGTCGTCGACGGCCGCCGCATCAAGGTCCTCGCCGAGCGCGAGCCGGCCCAGCTGCCCTGGGCCGAGCTGGGCGTGGACATCGTCCTGGAGGCCACCGGCCGCTTCACCTCCGCCAAGGCGGCCCGCGCGCACATCGACGCGGGTGCCAAGCGGGTCCTCGTCAGCGCCCCGGCCGACGGCGCCGACGTCACCCTGGCCTACGGCGTGAACACCGACGCCTACGACCCGGACGTGCACACCATCGTCTCGAACGCGTCCTGCACGACCAACGCCCTCGCGCCGCTGGCCTCCGTGCTGCACGACCTCGCGGGCATCGAGCACGGCTTCATGACCACCGTGCACGCGTACACCCAGGAGCAGAACCTCCAGGACGGTCCGCACCGCGACCCGCGCCGCGCCCGCGCCGCCGGCGTCAACATCGTGCCGACCAGCACCGGTGCCGCCAAGGCCATCGGCCTGGTCCTGCCGAGCCTGGACGGCAAGCTGTCCGGTGACTCGATCCGGGTGCCCGTCCCGGTCGGTTCGATCGTCGAGCTCAACACCACCGTCGCCCGCGACGTGACCCGCGAGGAGGTCCTCGCGGCCTACCGCACCGCCGCCGAGGGCCCGCTGGCCGGCGTGCTGGAGTACTCGGAGGACCCGCTGGTGTCGGCCGACATCACCGGCAACCCGGCCTCCTCGATCTTCGACTCGGAGCTGACCCGCGTCGAGGGCCGTCACATCAAGGTCGTCGCCTGGTACGACAACGAGTGGGGCTTCTCGAACCGCGTCATCGACACCCTGCAGCTCCTCGCCGGCTGAGCCCCGCCCGGCGCAGGGGTCCGACGGGTCCGGCGCGCGACTCCCGACACGGGGGTCGCGCGCCCGCCCGTCTCCGGGCCGCGTCAGGCCGGTCCCGGCGCCGCCTCAGGCCCGCTTCTCGAAGACCAGCACCTCGGTGGTGGCCACGCCCAGCGGGGCGGTGAACGCCGCCTCCAGCCGGCAGCCCAGGCTCTCGAAGAGGTCGGTGCAGGCCCGGCGCGGCATCGCGGCGGGGAAGGAGCCGTGGCCCTCGCCGCCCTTGGTGGCCCAGGTCTCCACCGTGGTCGGGTCGAGGCAGTTCTCCGTCAGGACGTCGAAGACGATCCGGCCGCCGGGCCGGGTCACGCGCGCCATCTCGAAGAAGTAGCGGACGGCGCACAGGAAGGTCACCGTGTTGAAGACCTTGTGCGCCTGCACGAGGTCGACGCTGCCGTCCGGGGTCGGGGCGAGGCTGCTGCCGGCGGCCGGCAGGGCCACCACCCCGAAGTTCTCCACGAGGTGCGCGGCCCAGGGCGCCGCCGTCTCGTAGATCTCGTACCGGTCCGGGGAGCACTCCTTGAGGGTCTTCTCCAGGTAGCGCCCGGATCCGGGGCCGATCTCCAGCACGGTCCGCGGATCGTGCGCGTAGACGCCGACGCGGCGCAGTTCGTCGATGGTGCCGAGGGTGGCGCCGGGGGTGCCGTTCACGACCTCGTCGAGGTAGTCGCCGACGGACAGCCCGGCCTTGCGCGCCGCCCGGAGCGTGGGCTCGTAGGGCAGGAAGTCGTCGACGCCGCCGAGGTTGTCGGTGCTGCGCACGATGTCGAAACCGGTGCGGGCCAGGAGGCGCCTGACCCCCGCCTTCCAGCCCGCTCGCCCGCTGTCCGCCCCTGCCGCCATCCGGTCCACCCCCGGTCGTCCCGCCCTTGGTTCCGGCCACCCTACGACCCGCGGACGCCCGCCGGGCGGGGAATGCCGGACCCGGTCGGGGGCCGCCCGCCGCACCCGGCCCGACGGCCCCCCGCGCGCCGGGACGGCCCGCGCCGCGGTCCCGCCGGTGAGCGGGTGGAGCACCCCGCGTCCGCGCCGCCCCGGCCCGCCCGCCGGCCTCCGGGTGGGCGGCCCTGAGGTGCGAATCCCCGCATGGCGATCACCGTGGTGCCCTACTCCGCAGACTGGCCGGTTCGACTTCGCGCGCGTGGCGGGCACGCTCCGGGCGGCGTTGCGGTCCGTCCCGGAGGCCGACGTGCAGCACGTGGGTTCGACCTCGGTGCCCGGCCTCGCGGCCAAGCCCGTCCTCGACGTGGACGTGATCGTGCCGGCGGCGCGGGTGCCCGCGGCCGTGGCGGCGCTGGAGTCCTCGGGCTACGTCCACCGGGGGGACCTCGGCGTGTCCGGCCGGGAGGCGTTCACGGCTCCCGACCAGGACCCGCCCCGGCACGTGTACGTCTGCGCGCGCGGCGCCGTGCACGTCCGCAACCACCTTGCCGTCCCCGAGGTCCTGCGCCGCCGGGCCGACCTCCGCGAGGAGTACGCCGCCGTGAAACCGGCCCTCGCCGCCGACCCCGACATGGACGTCGACCGCTACCTGGCGGGCAAGTCCGCCATCCTCGGCAAGGTCCTGGAAGCGGCCGGCCCCGAGGTCTTCACCCCGGCCGAGCTCCGCGCGACCAGAAGCCTCAACGACCCCACCGGCTGAGCCCGTTCCCCGCCCCACCGGCCGGCCGGCCGTTCGTGGGAGCGGCGGCCCGGAGGCGCCCGCCGCCCGGGTGCGGCGCGTTCCCGTGCATGAATCCGGGCCGGCGAGGCATGCGCGGGGGATGGAATGCGTCATCTACGAACGGGAGTCCGGCCGGTCCGAGCACGTGGAGTGCGAGCTGTCCGAGGACACCTGCGAACCGGTCCTGAAGCGGCTGCGCGACCTGGCCGAGGACGAGTTCGCCTGGGTCCGGCTGGTGGACCCGGCGGAGGAGGAACTGGCCCGGCTCGCGGCGGACCTGGAGCTGCACCCGCTCGCCGTCGAGGACGCCCTGCACGGCCGGCAGCGCCCGAAGAGCGAACACTTCGGGGAGGTCGTGGCCGTGGCCCTGAAGACCCTGAGGTACGTGGCCGACGATCCGGCGGGCCCGGCGGTCGAGACCGGCGACCTCATGGTCTTCACCGGCCCCCGCAGCGTGCTCACCGTCCGCCACGGCGCCATCGACCCGTGCGCCGAGGCGGCCCGGCGCCTGGCCGGGGATCCCGGCATGCTGCGCTTCGGCCCGCCCTCGGTTCTGCACGCCGTCCTGGACGTGGCGGTCGACGCCTACGGCGACGCCGCGCGGAGGGTCCGCGGCACACTCAACCGGCTGGAGGACGCGGTGTTCTCGACCTCCAGGGTGGACCACACCCAGCGCATCTACTCCCTGAAACGGGAGGTCCGCGAGTTCCGCGACGCGGTGCTGCCCCTGGTCCCCGTGGTCGGGGACCTCCTCGACGGCCCGGCCGGGAAGCGGCCCGATCCGGACGTCCTCCCGTACCTCCGGGACGTGGCCGACCACCTGCACCGTACGGGCACCGAGGTGCGGACCCTGGACGAGCTGCTCGATTCCGTGCTCGGCGCCCAACAGGCGAGGGTCGGCACCTGGCAGAACGACGACATGCGCCGCATCTCCGCCTGGGCGGCGATCTTCGCGGTCCCGACGATGATCGCCGGCGTGTACGGGATGAACTTCGAGCACATGCCGGAACTCGCCTGGACCTACGGCTACCCGCTGGCCGTCCTCCTCATGGTGCTCGCGGCGGGGGCCCTCTACCGGGCGTTCCGCCGCAACGGCTGGCTGTAGCCGGGGTCTTGTCGCCCCCGCCCGCCCCCGCCCCCGCCTGCCCCCGCGCCGGTCCCGCCCCGGCTCCGCCCCGGTCCCGGGCCCTCGGATGCCCGGACGGTTGCCGCGGTGGGCCCGCCCCGGTGTCCTCCCGGGCCGGTTGCCGCTACGGTCGCGGTGTGCGGTGCGCACGTACGTCCGGTGGATGTCCGGTGGCCGTACGGTGAGGGTGCCCGCGGGCGGGAGTGAGGGTTGATGGAGTCGCCGAGGGTCACGGTGCGCACGGACGCGACCGAGGGTCGCGTGGTCGTGTGCCGGGGTGAGTTCGACCTGGACACCGTCGCCGTCCTGGGGACGACCTGCGAGCGGGAGGCCCGGCCCGTCCGGGGCCTGGCGCTGGACGTGTCCGGGGTCGGTTTCGCGGACTCCTCGTTCCTGAACGTGCTGGTGAAGTGGCGGCGCAGGGGCCCGGTGGTGCTCCTCGGGCCGTTGCCGTCCCAGCTGCGCGGACTGCTCGAACTGACCGACACGCTGCCGCTGTTCGAGGTCCGGACGCCCGGCTGACATCCGGGGCGGCACTCGTCGGTTCAGGATCCGTAGGTTCAGGAGCCGTCGGCCGTACCGGACGCTCCGCCGCCCAGACCCGCCCCCGCGCCCCCGAGCTCCGCGCCGTCCACCGCGACGGCCCCCGGTTCGACGCTACCGAGTTCGAAGCTCCCGAGCGCGGAATCGGCTTCCTCACGGGGGCCGGTCGTGAGGGTGGCGGCGATGGTCTTGCCCCCGTCGGTGGGGCGGATGGTGACCTCGGCGAGGCGGTTGACGAGCATCCAACCGAAGCCGCCCGGCTCGGACGGGGCCCAGGGCTGCGCCTCGGGCGGCTTGGGGGAGGCGTCGGAGACCTCGACGAGCACGGTGCCCGGCACCGGCGCGGTGATACTGAAGCCGGTCACGCCCCCGGCGTGCCGGTGCGCGTTGGAGGTCAGCTCGCCGACCACCGTCAGGATGTCCCCCGCCCGCTGGGGCTCCACCCGGAGCCGTTCCAGCAGTTCGCGCGCCCGCTCGCGGGCCTGGCCGCAGCTGACACCCGCGCCCGGAACGGCGGATGTGCCGTCCCGCGAGCCACTGCCTCCCATGACCGCCCCTCACCCGGCGCGCGGCCGGGGCGAAACTCCCTGCCCCGCTGACGGACCCGGCCCGCTGTCGCTTTAGCTGTCGTAGGGCGGCATTCTAGCCGTGGCCCGCCGGAGGCCCCCGGGTTTCGCCCGCACGGGCACGACGCCGGGCCCCGGTCGCAGGGGATACGACCGGAGCCCGGCTGGTCATGAGGGGTGCGCGCCCGCGCGCCACGGGCCTTGCCCGTGTCTGTGTTCCACCGCGTGCCGACGGCGTGCCGACAGCCGCCGGCGGCGGCGTCCTAGCGGCGCCGGAAGGCGTCCTTCAGGGTGTCCTTGGCGCCTTCCTTGGTCTGCCGCGCGTCGCCCTTGGTCTGCTCGGCGCGGCCCTCGGCGGTCAGCCGCTCGTTGCCGGCGGCCCGACCCAGGGCCTCCTTCGCCTTGCCCATGGCCTGCTCGGCGAGCGCCTTGCCCTTCTCCGTACCCGACATCGGGGACCTCCTCGTGTAGTACCGGCTTGGTCGTATCCGCTCGTATGCTCCCGGTTCCGGGACCCAAACGTCCCGGCGGAGATCCGATCGTGTCCGGGGGAGAACCCGAGGTCAGCGTCCCGCCGCGGCCGCCCCGTCGGTACCGCCCGGGGCCGGGACCCCGTGCCGCAGGATGTCCCGGACCTGGTCCCCGATGGCGAGGACGTTCCCCTCGAACTCGGGGCCGGTCAGGACCGCCGGGTCGGCCGGCAGCCCGGTGAGGACCGGGGTGTGCAGGTGTCCGCCCGGCAGGGCGCGGCCCCGTTCGAGGCGGAGCCGGTTGGAGCGGTAGGCGACCTCGTTGGAGAGGTAGCCCCCGCCGCCGCCCGCCACGGCCCGCGAGCCCGGGGTCGGCCCGTCCGACCGGTCCACCGGAGCGGTGCCGCCCGCCGGGATCTCCGTGACGGCGGTGTTGAGACGGACCGGGAACGGCGTCTGCACGGCGGTCATCGCCCCGTCGGGCAGGGTGCTCCGGATGAACTCCGCGCCCGCGCCGAGCCCGGGGGCCGTCACCGGGTTCTGCCGCGTACCGCCCGACAGCGCGCCCGCGTTGTCCGGGTAGGGGTCCGCGGACCGGGACCGCCCCGCCCACGCCTCCAGGGTGAACAGCCCTGGATAGCCCTGGCTGATGCTCGTGACGGAGTGCGCGCTCCGCGGCCCGGGCGCCAGCCTCGGACCGTACGCCCGTTCCACGATGCCCGCGTCGAAGTCGGCGTACCGGACGGGCAGGACCACCGCGCGGAACTCGGCGACCGTTCCGTCCGCCATGGTCAGGCGCTTGCCGTTGAGGCGGAGCACCGCCGAGCCGGACGGATTGCCGCGGCGCGGCTCGGCGTCCAGCCCGAACGGGTCGAAGCCGCTCACGAACACCCGCCGCACGCCCGGCGTCCCGCGGAACTCGTTCGCGACCAGCCCGCGCGAGGCGTCCTCGAAGCGGGCCCGCAGCGCGGCACGGTCCACGGGGAACCCGGGCCGCCACTGGTCCAGCCGCACCGTCATGGCCAACCGCGCCCAGTACAGCGGCCGGTCGTCGGCGGCGGGCAGGTCACCACCGGGCCGCAGGCCCTGCGCCCGGTCCACGGCCGCCTGCCACAGGGCGGTGCCCCAGGCGTCGAGCAGCCGCTCGGCCCCGGCGCGGTCGCGGGCGGTGCACAAGGCGGCGGGGAAGCGCCGTACGAACGCGTCGAGTCCGGCGCGCTCGGTCAGGGCCGCGGTGCGCGGATCGTCCAACCGGGCCTGCTCCCGGTCGCGCGGGGCCGCCGGGTCGGTCCGACAGGGGGCGCCGACGGCGGATCCGGGCGCGGCGTGGGCGGGGAGCGGGGTCAGGAGGGCGCCGAAGGCGCCGATGAGGGCGGCGGCGAGGGCCGCGCGACGTAAACGCTTCATGACGTGTGACATTACGGAGCGCTCTCGGGCCCCCGCGACAGCGGAACAGGCCCCCTCACCCACCCTGTTCAGGCCGCCCGTCGGCCCGGCGCCGCCTTCTCGTGCGCCGACTCTCCGGCCCCCGCGTCGCCCTCCGGTGACGGTCGGGCGGCGTTCCGGTGGCGGGTAGGGGGTGGGATCTCGGCCGGAAGGGGGGAGGCGTGCTGTTCCTCGGAGCCCCGGATAGGTTAGGTTAGGCATGCCTAAGTTAAACGGATCCGATCCGTAGCCCTGCCGACCCCGGAGCACCCCATGAGCCTGCGCACCGCCCCAGCCACGCAGCCGACCCCCGCCGAGCGGATGCTCACGATCGTCACGGCGGCCCACTCCATGACCGTCGTCGCCGACGGCCGCCCCCACGAGATCCGCCGCCTGGACTCCTCGGCCGCCATGGGCCGCCTCCACCTCCACGATCCGGGACAGCCCTCCGGTGCCTGCCCGGCCGGCTCCGTGGACGGCGCGGCGGGCCACCGCGTGCCGATGCGCGTGGAGTTCACCGACATCGCCCCCACCTCCGTGCGTGACCGGGTCCGCGGCAGGGTGACCCTCACGGGGCTGGTCGCCGCCCCCTACGACCCGGAGAGCACCGACAGCGCCTGCCTGGAGCTCGGCCAGGCCGTCTACGAGGACGCGGAGGGCCGGACCCACGTCACGCTCGACGAGCTGAACGCGGTGGAGCCCGACCCGATGGCCGGTTCCGAGGCGGCCATGCTCCACCACCTCGTCACCGACCACGCCGACCTGGTCACCCTGCTGCTGCGGCTCGTTCCCTCGCACCTCAAGCACGGCCTGACCCGTGCCCTCCCGCTCGCGATCGACCGGTACGGCATCACGCTGCGCCTGGAGCACCCGACCGGCGGCCACACCACCCGCCTCCCCTTCGCCAAGCCCCTCACGCACACCGACCAGGCGGGCACCCGCATCCACGCCCTCATGGCCGCCGCCCGCCGGGCCTCCCACAGCCACCTCGGCGTCTGAACGGCCGCCGCCCCGCCCCCGGGTGACCCACCGCCGGGGACGAGTGGGCGGATGAACGTGCGGGGATGACGGGCACGTGGATGACGCGCGGGCGGGTCCCGTGCATCCGCGCGTTCCGGACGACCTGAACCAAGCTGTGAGGCAGCTGGACGACCGGTCATCCGAAGGGGCACGTGCACAGGACATGAACAGGACCCGCCTGACCGAGGTGTTCACCCACCGGGCCCACGGCCTGACCGGGGCCGTGGTGGCCTCGCGGTTCGCGCATCCGGTGCGCGGTCCGGTCGCCTGCCCGGCCGCCCCGCTGCTGGGCGCGTGGTTAGCCGACCGGCTCCCCGGGGTCCGGTACGCCGACCTGATCGCGCACCCGGGCCTGCTCGCGGGCCCGGGTCCGCTCGTGCCGGACCGGCTCGCGTCGGGCCTCCGGAAGCCGGTCGGCGAGGACCGCGAGGCCGAGGCCGGCCGGATCCTGGCCGCGGTCACCTACCTCGACGGAACGGCCGCCCTCGGCCTCGCCGTCGCGACCGGTGACCCCGGCGCCGCCCGGCTGGCCCGGGAGGCGGTGGCCGTGTGGTCGCGGGCCATGCGGACGCGTCGCGTCTTCCTCCCGACCGCGTCCGTGCCCTGCGGCGCGCGCCCGACCGTGGCCCCGGTACCCGCGTCCCGCACCGGCACCGCCATCGGAGCCGGTGCGGGGGCCGGGGCCACGCCCGTGACTCCCCCCGGAGCGGAGGGGGAGTGCGGGGCGGACCGACCGCCCTGCCCCGCGAGCCGGCTCGCCGAGCGCGCGGTCCGCGCCTTCCACGCGCGCGGGGACACCGTCGTGATGGTCGGGGACGCCCACCCGGGGGACCGGCGGGAAGAAGCGCGGGGAGGGGAACCAGGAGGACCGGGGAAGGGCCGGGGGCCGGCCGCCGATCCGACGGTCCCGGGTCGCGGCCCCACGGTGCGCGTCGGCACCCCCGAGGAGGCCGGGGCGCTCCCGGAACTGGACGGCTCCCGGCTCTCGTACGTGGTCCGGCCGTGCGCGCCCGTCGAGGAGGCGGTCCGGGTGGTCGCGCGGTTGCGGGAGCTGTTCCCGCTGCTGCGCGGACAGCACCCCGAGGAGTGGTGCTACCGGGCCTCCGACGCCGCCGAGGCGATCCGGTCCGCGGCGGCGGCCAGCGATCTCGTGGTCCTCCTCGGCGCCTCCCGGGGGACGGCGGAGCCCGCTGTACGGTCGGGTGGGGGAGCGGTGGTGCGGCTGTCCTCCCTCGCCGACCTCCGGCCCGAACTCCTCGCGCCGGCGGCGACGGTGACCGTGGTGGAAGCGCCCGAGGGGCCGGCCGCGGGCGGGCCTACCGCCACCGGACTGGCCCGGGCCCTCTCCGGCCTCGGCCCCGTCGGCATCGTCCGCCGCACCGTCACCACCAGACCCGAACCGGCCTTCCCCATGCGACCCGAACCGGCTTTCCCCGAACCGTCCGTGGGCCCCTTCGCCGCCGCGGGCCCGCTCGCCGTGGCGTCCGTGTTCCCGCGCAGCGCCGACGAGCCGGTCGACGCGGTCGACTAGCATGCGCGGGGCACCGGCACCCCGCCGGTCACCTGACCGAACCGCCACACACCGGCACACCCGGATACCCCGGCACGCCCCGGACGCGGCGACATACGGACACGGACACACACGGACACGCGGACACACGGACAGGCAGGCACCATGACGTCCCCCGAAGAGCAGCGCCGGACCCTCACCGGCCCCGGGGGAGAGGCCGTACTGACCTACGTGCGGGACACCCGGGACGGCCGCCCCTGGGCGGACCTCGCCGAGCCGCTGGTGCCCGACCCCGTCCCCGCCGTGCTCGACGCCTTCTCCGGATGGGCGTTCTCGGGGCCGGTGGACCTGGGCGAGCGCCTGCTGAGGCACGGCGCCCGCCCGCTCCGCCACGCCCACACCATGTCCCTCGACCTGACCGCCGCCGCCCCGCTTCCGGCGGCCTGGCGGGACGCCGCCCTGCCCGGCGGACTGCGCCGCACCGCCTGTGACCGTCCGGCCGCCGAACTGCTCCCGGCCTACCGCGCCGCCTTCTCGGCCGAGCACCCGGACCACGAGCCGGTGACCGACCGACACCTCCTCGACCACCGCCTGCTGCCGCTGCTCGACGGGACCGCCCTGGGTCCGGTCCTGCCGTGCAGCGCGTTGGCCGTCGACGGCGCCGGCCGACCCGCGGCCGGGATCATCGTCGCCGACCGGGACGGACTGCCGTGGGTCGCGAGCGTCTTCCGCGATCCGGACCCCCGGTACGCCGGCGCCGGTGCCGCACTCATGCGGCACGCCCTGACCGAGGCGGCGGCCGGCGGGGCCACGGAGGTCGGCCTCGCCGTCACGGAGGCCAACCCGGCCCGAGCGCTGTACGAGAAGCTCGGGTTCGTGGTGCTGCGGACCTCCCTGACCGTGCTCGTTCCCTGAGCCGACGTGTGAGCCCGCGCCTTCAGGGCGTCCGGTGCCCGGACTGGAGGGCCCGGGCCAGGTCCCGTACCTCCGCCGCCGACCGGTTGCGGCCGTAGGGGCGCAGCCGGGCCACGCAGGTCTGCAGGTGGCGGCGGGCGCGGGCGCTTTCGAGGTCGGGGTAGGAGGCGAGGAAGGTCCGCCAGGCGCGGCAGGCCAGGTCCAGGTGGCCCTGGTCGAGCCTGGCCTCGGCGAGCAGGGCCGTCGTCACGGCGCGCGAGCGGCCTTCCCGGCCCGGGCGGTGCCGCAGCGACATCTCCAACTGGTGGGCCTCGGTGCGGAAGTCGCCCTCGGCGCGGGCGATGGCGGCCCGTTGGAAGGCCAGTGAGCCGCCGTGGAAGGCGCCGACGGGGGTGTCGGCGGGGGCGTCCCGGCCGAGGGCTTCCTCCGCGGCGCCGAAGTGGGCGCGGGCGGCGTGTCGGTCGCCGAGGGCGGCCCGGGTGGCGGCCCGCTGCCCCAGCAGGAAGGCCCGTTGGTGCGGCGGGGCGCAAGGCAGGCCGATGGCCACGGCCGACTCGGCGAGCAGGTCGGCGCGTTCGGGGTGGCCGAGGGCCAGGGCCTGCACGCTCATCCCCCGGGCGCACAGGGCGTATCCGAGCCGGTCGCCCGCCTCCCGGGAGAGGGCGGCGGAGACGAGGTAGTACTGCTGGGCGGTGCCGTGGAGGTCGGAGTCGTAGTGGGCGAAGGCGCTCAGGTAGCTGAGCTGGGCGGCCGTGGTCAGCAGGTGGCGGCGGGTGGCCTGGCGGGTGCCCTGGCGGAGCCAGGAGGCGACCGAGGTGGCGAGGTAGACCCGGATGACCTCGCTGACCAGGCCGCCTCCGAAGGCGGCGTCGTGGCGGGAGAACAGCACCAGCGGGTCGTGGGTGCCGGCCGGGTGCCCGCTGCCGCGGGTGCCGGTGGGGAAGGGCTGGCCGGGGGTGGGGGAGAGGCCGGTGACCGGTCCCCACCGGGGCAGGTCCTGGGCCGCGGGTGAGAAGGGCTGGGAGCCGGCGTTCCGGTGGTGGGCGGGGACGGCGGCGAGCCGTTCGAGCCGGCCGGCGATGTCCCCGCGCGCGGGGAGCGCGGGGCCTGGATCGGTGCCGAAGGCCGTGGTGAGCCCGGCCTGGGCGGGGGTGACGCGGCGTCCCAGGCGGCGCGAGAGGGCCTCCGCGACCAGGGCGGCGAGGGCGGGGCGCGGCACGGTGCCGGCCAGCCAGTGCCACACGCTGCTGCGGTCGCAGCGGGTCGTCAGGTGTTGGCCGGCGGCGACGGCGTTCACCGCGCGCGCCAGTTGGGCTCCCGTCCACTGGGCCTCCGCGAGCAACTGCCGCAGGGCGTGGTTGGGGGCACGGCCGGTCGTCATGGTCCCTCCCCGGTCGAGCGGGCCGGCCGGGCACCGCGGGCACGGGGCTTGTCCGGCATGAGCGGAATTTCAACTTCCGCTGCTTTTCAACACATCGGGCCCCAGGAGGAGCGGACAAAGGCCCCCGAACGGGAGCAGTCTCAAGGGTGTGGCCGAAGCGCCGACCGAAGAAAGGGCGCACAGGAACATGACAGGCGCATATCCAGCGTGCTGTCCGAAAGGGGCTGTCACCGTGATGTACACGGTCCACCTGTTCCCGGGACAAGGGGACTTCGCCGTCGGCGCGCTCCTCAGAGGCGCCGCGGAGGGCCGGATCCTCCGCCGGACCCTCACCGAGGTCTTCCGGGAGGTCGACGAGGTGGCCGCCGACCTGGGCATACCCCCGGTCGGGGCCCGGCTGCTGGGAGGTTCCCCGCCGAGCACCGGGGAGCTGGCCCGCGCCCTGCCCGGCACGCTCCAACTGGCCGCCTACGGCTCCTCGCTGGCCGTCCACCGGGCCCTGGCGGAGCGCCGGGGGAGCGCACCGGACGCCGTCCTCGGGGTCAGTTTCGGCGAGATCGCGGCCCTCGCCGCGGCCGGGGTGCTGACCGTCGCGGACGGCGCGGTCGCCGCCCACGCCCTCGCCCGCGTCCTCACCGGCTGCCCCGGCGGCCTCGTCCTCCTGGCCTGCGGGGAGGACCGGGCCCTCGGCCTCCTGGACGCGGCGCACGCCGACCGCACGGTCATCGCCTGCGTCAACGACGCCACCGAGACCCTCGTCAGCGGACCCGTCGAGGAGCTGGCCCGGGTGGAGGAGCACGCGGCCGGCGTCCACGTCCGGGCCACCCGGCTGCGCCTCCCCTTCAGCTCCCACCACCCACAACTCAAGTCACAGGCTGACGAGTTCGCCGAGGCGGTGCGGATCCTCCCGGTCGGGAGGGCGGCCTTCCCCGTCTACTCGGCGGTCGCCGGACGCGCGTACACCGCCGAGGACGAGCCCGCCCGGGTCCTCGCGGACTGCCTGGTCCACCCCGTGCACCTGCCCCGCGTCCTGCGGATCCTCCGCCTGCGCGCCCCCGGCCGGCGCCTGTACTGCCACGAGGCCGGCACCGGCTGCGCGCTGGCCCGCAACGCGGCCCGGGTGCTGTCCGCCGAGGGCGGCCGGGCCACCGTCACCGCCCCGCTCGCCTCGGTCGACGGCCACCCGCCGGGCGGGCTCGTGTGACGGAGCCGGGCACCGCCCGATCCGTCCCCCCTGTCTCCCGTCCTCCGGTCCTCCGTCCTCCGGTCCCGGTCGTACCCCGTCCCCCGTTGCCGCGCGGCCCCCGCCCGCGGCCCGCGCCCCGCCGCCGTCCCGCACCCGAATCCCCCTCCGTCCCGCCTCCCGTCCGTCCCGACCGTCGGGCCCGAGCGCCCGCACGCCCGCACCGCGGAGTCCCTGATGCCCCCTGAAGTCGCCGCCCGCGCCGAAGTCGACCCGAGCGGCCTGCGCCGGCTCGTCCACGGATCCTGCCCGCCCGACTACCTGCACGCCCTGCACAGCGCCCTGACCGGGCCCGTCGCCCCAACACCGGGCGCACCCACCCCCACGGAGCCCCCGCCGTCCGACGGCCCCGCCCGCGAGCGGGCCGTCACCGCCCGGATGCGTCTCCTCGCCGGAGCCCTGCCGCCCGCCCGGCACCTGCTCCGCGACCCCGACCGGCTGGCCGCCCTGCTGGCCTGGACCGCCGTCGCGGACCCCCCGCTCTGCATGGCCTTCATCACCCACACGGTGCTCTGCCTCGGCTCCATGGCCCACCTCGCGCCCGAACACGCCGCCCTCGACAAGGAGTTCCAGGCCCTGGAGACCCTCGCGGCCCGGGGCGGATACCTCATCACGGAGGCCGGGCAGGCCAACAGCCACCTCGCGACCCGCACCCGCGCCGTCTTCGACCCCCGCACCAGGGAGTTCGTCCTCACCACCCCCGACGAGACGGCCGCCAAGTTCTGCGGAATGAGCACCCAGGACGGCCCCCGCACCGTCGCCGTCCTCGCCCGCGCCGTCGCCGCCGACGGACAGGAGGGAGGCGTCTTCCCCTTCCTCCTCGACCTCACCCACGGCGAGGGACCCCTCCCCGGCGTCGAGGTGTCCTCCCCGCTGACCGTGGGCGCCCTCCCCCTGGAGTACGCGCAGGTCCGCTTCACCGGCGCCCGCGTGCCGTACGACCGCTGGCTCCGGGACACCGCGTCCGCCGCCGCCGACGGCACCCTCCACGACCCGCTCGGCAGCGCCGACACCCGCCTCCAACGCACCCTGCGCCCCGGCCAGGACCTGTGGGGCACCCTGCCGTCCGCCGCCGCCGGCATCGCCCGCCTCGCCTCCGTGCTCGCCGTCCGCTACGCCCGCGACCGCCGCACCCAGGCCCGGATGGCACCCGGCCGCCCCCTGCTCGACTACCGCAGCCAGCAGCACGCCGTCCTCGGCTCCCTCGCCGAATCCTTCGCCCTCACCTGCGCGGCGGCCCGCGCCCGCACCCTGCTCGCGCGCACCGTCCGCACCGCGGTCCCGGCGCCGGCGACGGAACCGCCCCGCGACACCCCCACCACTCCCGGGGCCACCGCCCCCGCGACCACCGGTGCGCCCCCGGACGCCGGCGGCTTCGCCCCGTGGACGGCCGTCAGCAGACCCCTGTCCGCGTACAAGGCCCACACGGTGCGCGCCGCCCTCCGCGTGGTCGCCACCTGCCGTTCGCACACCGGCTTCTCCGGCCACCTCGACGTCAACCGCCTCGCCGACTACCACGGCTTCCTCAGCGCCCTCGAACCCGCGGGCGGCGACAGCCGGCTCATCTTCTACGACCTCGGCCGCGCCCTCGCCGCCGACCGGCCGCCCCGCCCCCGCCCCGCCGAACGCACCGCCCCCGGCGACCCGTACCCGGCCGGAGCCCGCTGGTGGCAGCGGACCGCCCACGTCCACCGCGACCGCCTCACCCGGCAGCTCCGCGCGGGCCGCGACCGCCGGAGCGCCGCCGGACTCGACGAGTTCGAGGTGTGGAACCCCCTGCTGGACGCCGCGGGCGAACTCGGCGCCCTGTACGCCGAATGCCTCGCCGCCGACGACGTGGTCCGCGCCCTGGACGGCCCTGACCTGGACGGCACGGACCTCCACGGCCCGGACGCGCACGGCGACACCACCGTCCCCCGGGACGCCCTGGAGGCCCTGGCCGCGCTCGGCGGGGTGCGCGCCGCACAGCGCTGGTCCGGCTCCCTGCTCGCCGCGGGCACCCTCGACGCGGAGACCGTACGGGCCCTGCCCGCCGCCGTGGACCGGCTCTGCGACCGGATCCTCCCGCACCTGCCCGCACTGGAAGCGGCGTTCGGCTTCCCGGACGACCTGGTGGGCGCCCCGATGGCCCGCCCCGACTATCACCGGGCCCTCACCGCCACCCTGACCTGGCAGAGCGGAGACGCCTCGTGAACGCCGCGACCACCGCCACCGGAGCGCACGACCCGATCCCCGACACCCCGATCCCCGACACCCCTGTGTCCGAGACCGCGGTGTCCGAGACCCCGGCCCCCGACACCCCGGCCCCCGACACCCCGCTCACCGAGCCCCCGCCGTCCGGCTCCCGGACCGGGGCCGGTGCCGGCCCGGCCTCCACCGGACACCGCATCGGCATCCGCGGCGCCGGCAGCTACCTCCCCGACCGGATCCGGGGGAACCGTGAGGTCGCCGAGGCCACCGGGGTCACCGAACAGTGGATCGTCGAACGCACCGGGGTCCGCGCCCGCCACACCGCCTCCCCCGACCAGGCCGCCTCCGACCTCGCCGCCGCCGCGGTCCGGGCCGCCCTCGCCGCCGCCGGACTCGACGCCGCCGACCTCGGCCTCCTCGTGTGCGCCTCCTCCACCCCCGACGAACTGGGCCCCTCCACCGCCTGCCGCGTCCAACACCTCACCGGCGCCGTCCACGCCGTCGCCCTCGACGTCAGCGCCGCCTGCTCGGGCTGGCTGTTCGCCGTCAAGGTGGCCCACGACTGGCTCCGCGCCGACGGCGGCGGCCGCTACGCCGCCGTCGTCGGCGTGGAGGCCTACTCCAAATTCCTCGACACCACCGACCGCGGCACCTCCGTCCTCTTCGCCGACGGCGCCGCCGCCACCGTCCTCGGGCCCGTCCCCGACGGACACGGCTTCACCGACTTCGACCTCGGCTCGGACGGCTCCCTCGCCGGCAGCGTCCTCATCCCCGGCGGCGGCAGCCGGCGGCCCGCGAGCGCCCGCACCCTCGCCGACGGCAGCCACCGCATCCACATGGACGGCCGCGTGGTCAGCCGCTTCATCCGCGACACCTTCCCCCGCCTCGTACGGGAGGCCCTGGCCCGCAACCGGCTCACCCTCGACGACATCGACTGCGTGATCGCCCACCAGCCCAACCCGGTCCTCCTCCACGGGCTCGGACGCGGCATGGGCATCCCCGAGGACAAACTAGTGATCGTCGGCGACGAAGTGGGCAACATCGGCGCCGCCAGCGCCCCGTACGCCCTCACCACGGCCGCCGCCCGGGGCGCCCTCCGCCCCGGCGACCGCGTCCTGGTCGTGGTGTTCGGCGCGGGCATGACCTGGGGCAGCGCCCTGCTCACCTGGAGCGGCGGTTCCGCGATCCGCATCCGACCGGCCGCCGATGCCCACGCGGTCGCGGCACCCCGCGACGGAACCGGCGGCGCGGACCGACCCGCGGCCCCGCACGCCCGCCCCGCCGGGTACGTCCCCACCGCCCCCGCGGGGCCCGATCCCGCCCGGGTGCCCGCCGCACGGCGCCCGCCGGCCCCCGCACGGGTTCCCGGAGCGGCCACCGCCCCGGCGCACGCGGCCGGTCCGCCCCACGCCACCGGCCCGTTCCGACCCGGCGCTCCGGCCCTCGCCCAGGCTCCGGCCGTCCCCCTCCCGTCCTCCCTCCTCGGCGCCGTCGCACCGCCGCCCCCGACCACGACGTTCGCCTCCACGTCCACCACGTCCACCACGTCCACCACGTTCGGCCCCACCGCCCCCGGAACGGAGAACTCCCGCACATGAGCACCACCCGCTCCGCCCCCACCGTCCCCCGCCCGGCCGCCCCCGAGGAGGCCCTGTTCACCCTCCCCGAGGCGTTCCGCCTCGACGGCGCCCGCGCCCTGGTCACCGGGGCCTCCCGGGGCATCGGCCGGGCCTGCGCCGAGACCCTGGCCGCGGCGGGCTGCGACCTGGTCCTGAGCGCCCGCACCACCGGGGCCCTCGCCGCCACCCTGGACGCGGTCGAGGGGATGGGCCGCAAGGCCGTCGGCCTCGCCGCCGACCTCGGCGAGCGCGGCGCCGCCGCCGACCTCGCCGAACGGGCCGCCCACGCCCTCGGCGGCCTGGACGTCCTCGTCCACAACGCGGGCACCCTCCCGACGGCCGCCGACGCCACCCCCGTCGTCGCCCCCTTCCACACCTCCGACCAGGCCCAGTGGGAGACCGTCCTGTCGGTCAACCTCAACGCGACCGCCGAACTCTGCCGCGCCGCGCACCCGCACCTGGCGGCCTCCCCCCGGGCGGCCCTGGTCCTCATGTCCTCCGTCGCGGGCCTCATCGGCACCCCGATGATGGAGGCGTACGCCGCCTCCAAAGCCGCGCAGGTCTCCCTCGGCCGCAGCCTCGCCGTGGCCTGGGCCCGGCAGGGCATCAGGGTCAACGTCCTCTGCCCCGGCTGGATCCGCACCGACATGACCGGCTTCGCCGCCGACGCGGCCCCCGTGTCCGACTGGCTCATGAGCCACGTGCCGATGGGGCGTTGGGGAGAACCGGCGGACGTGGCCCGGGCCGCGCTCTTCCTGGCCTCGGCCGCCTCCTCCTACATGACCGGTCACGCGCTCGTCCTCGACGGCGGGCTCAGCGTCCCCGACGGCGGTCTCGCCGGCATCCCCAAGCCCCCGTCCCCCTTCACCGCCCCGTGACCCCGACCCCGCCCGCCTCCTCGCCGACCCCGACCGCACCCGCCTCCTCGCCGACCGCGCCCGCCACCGGATCCGCCGGCCCCACCGCCGTGATCACCGGCATCGGATCCTGCCTCCCCGCGCACAGCCTCGACAACGACGAGGTCATCCGCACCGGCGCCCTCGACACCACCGACGAGTGGATCCGCACCCGCACCGGCATCACCCGGCGCAGACGGGTCACCCCCGGCACCGCCACCGGAGACCTCGCCACCGCGGCCGGCCGGGCCGCCATGACCTCCGCGGGCCTGCGCCCCGACCTCGTCCTCCTCGCGACCACCACCCCCGACCGCCCCTGCCCGGCCACCGCCCCCGCCGTCGCCCACCGGCTCGGCCTCGGGGAGGTCCCCGCCTTCGACCTCGCGGCCGTCTGCTCCGGGTTCCTCTACGGACTGGTCACCGCCACCGCCCTGCTCCGCGCCGGGGTCTGCCGTACGCCCCTGGTCATCGGCGCCGACACCTACTCCGCCATCATCGACCCCCACGACCGCGACACCGCCGCCCTGTTCGGGGACGGGGCGGCCGCCGTGGTCCTCACCCCCGGACCGGCCGACGCCCCCGGCTCCGTCCTGCACGCCGCACTCGGCTCCGACGGCTCAGGGGAGGAGCTGATCACCGTCCCCGGCGGCGGCTCCCGCCACCCCGCCCGGCTGCCGCAACCCCTCCGGGAACCCCACTCCTTCCGGATGCGCGGCCGCGAGGTGTACGCGCACGCCGTCCGCCGCATGACCGGCTCCGCGCGCACCGTCCTCGACCTCGCGGGTTGGCCCGCCGGGACCGTCGAAGCCTTCGTCGCCCACCAGGCCAACCAGCGGATCCTCGACTCGGTGGCCGACCGGCTCGGCATCGGGGACCGGAACCGGTTCGGCAACATCGACCGGCTCGGCAACACCGCCGCCGCGTCCATCCCGCTCGTGATGGCCGACCCGGAGGTGCACGCCGCGGTCCGCCCCGGCGCCCGGACCCTCCTCACCGCCTTCGGCGGCGGCCTCACCTGGGGCTCGATCGCCCTGACCTGGCCCACCGCCGTCCCCCACCGGCTCCCCGTCGAACAACCACCCGCCACCGACACCTGACCCCACCGGAAACCTGACGACCACCGACACCTGACGACCACCGACACACGTGAGACCCCGATTCCCGGGGAGCACGGCACCCGACCCGTCGAACAACCACGCGCACAGGAGCAGCACGTCATGGAAACCTCCACTCCCTCCCCCCGCACCCACCTCCTGACCACCCTCACCGAGAAGTTCGAGATCCCCGCCGACCAGCTGTCCCCCGAAGCCACCTTGGGCGAGCTCGGCATGGACTCGCTGGCCATCATCGAGCTGTACGTCACCCTCCAGGACCACTGGGCCGTGCCACTGGACGACAGCGCGGCGGGCCCCGAGATCACCGTGGGGGAACTGGGCAGCACCCTCACCGGACTGCTGTCCGACCGGGCCGGGCAGCGGGACACCGGGCACCACGGGGCCGGTTCGTGAACCTGCCCGCCGCCGCCCCCCTGGCCGTGACCGGCACCGGCATCGTCTCTCCCGGTGGCAACGGCACCGACGCCACCTGGGAGTTCCTGTGCCGGGGCCGGTCCGCGGCCCGCCTCGACCCGGCCCTCGACGGCACCCCGCTCCCGCTGTCCTGCCGCGTCCCCGCCTTCGAAGCGAAGGACTCCGGGCTCGCCCAACCCTGGCGGTACGACCGCAGCACCCAACTGCTGGCCGCCGCCGCGCACGAAGCGCTCGGCCGGGCCGGACTGCGGCCCGAGGACTGGGACCCGGACCGGGTGGCCGTCGTCGTCGGCTCGGCCGCGGGCGGCATCGAAACCCTCGAAGCCGCCCACCGGCGGCTCCTCGACGGCGGCCCCGCCGCCCTCTCCCCGCACACCCTCACCGGCTACCTGCCCAACCTGTCCGCCGCGGGCCATCTCGCCCTCGCCCTGGGCGTCACCGGCGCCGCCCTGCACACCTCCACCGCCTGCGCCTCCGGCGCCACCGCCGTCATCACCGCCGCCCTCCTCATCGCCTCCGGCGCCTGCGACATCGCCCTCGCCGGCGGCACCGACGCCATGGTCACCCCGCTCTGCTCGGCCGCCTTCGCCAAGATGGGCGCCCTGTCCCGCCGCACCGACGATCCCGCCGCCGCCTCCCGCCCCTTCGACAAGGACCGCGACGGCTTCGTCCTCGCCGAAGGCGCCGGGCTGCTCGTCCTCGAACGCCCCGCGCACGCCGCCGCCCGCGGCGCCCGCCCGCTCGCCGTGCTCTCCTCGTACGCCGCCACCAGCGACGCCCACCACCCCGTCGTACCCGACCCCGGGGGCCGCGGGCTGCGCACCGCCGTCGGACGGGCTCTCGCGGCGGCGGGGGCCGCGCCCGCCGACGTGGACCACATCAACGCCCACGGCACCAGCACCCCCCTCAACGACCGGACCGAAGCAGCCGCCATCCGGTCGGTGTTCGGGCCGGACGGCCCCTCCGTCACCTCCGTGAAGGGAGCCCTCGGCCACACCATGGGCGCGGCGGGCGCCATCGAGGCCGCCCTCACCGTCACCTCCATCGCCCGCTCCCAGGCACCGCCCACCGCCAACCTCATCGCACCCGACCCGGCCGCCGCCGCCCTCGACCTCGTCGCCGGAGCGCCGCGCTCCCAGCGCATCGGGCTGGCCCTCAGCCACTCCCTCGGCTTCGGCGGACACAACACCGTGCTCGCCTTCGCCGGCCCGTGAGCCCCGCCCTGCCGCTCACCCGCCCTGCCCCTCACCCGCCCTCGACCCTCGCCCGCCCCGGAGCCCGGCGGTCGGGCCCACGGCCTCCGCCCTGCGGGCGCATGGCCCGGGCCGGTGGGGGTACCCGCGCCGTGACCGGCCCTGCCGGTCCGGCCGGCCGCGGAGTGCGGCGGCCGCCGCAGGCCGGGGAGGAGCCCACCCATGCATTCCGTACCGACCGTCAGAAACCGGCCCGGTCCCGTACCGGGTGCCGCGCCGGAGCCCGGAGCCGCCTCCGGACCCGGACCCCGGCCCACGGCCGGACACCGGCCGGAGCCCGCCCCGACGGCCGCGATACCGACGGCCGCCGCCCTCACGGACGGGGCCTGAGCCATGAGCGGCGCAAGCGCGGCGCGGGTGGCGCGCCAAGGACTGCGGTCCGCCGACCGGGGCGGTCGGGCCAGGGAGATCACGGCCCGCAGCGGGCTCGCCGCCCGCGGGTTGCTGTACGTGCTCATCGGGGCCCTCGCCGTCCGCATCGCCTTCGGATCGGGCGGCGAAGAAGCCGACCGGCAGGGCGCCCTGAGGGCCCTGAACGAGACCCCCGGCGGCACCGTCCTGATCTGGGCGGTCGGACTGGGCCTGGTCGGCATGGTCCTGTGGCGGCTCTCCGAGGCCGTCTTCGGAGCGGCCGGACCGGACGGCGACAAGCCCCTCAAGCGCCTGACCGCAGGGGCCCGGGCCGTCTTCTACACCTCGGCCGCCTTCTCCGTCCTCGCCTTCGCCACCGCCGAAACCAGCGGCAGCGGCGGGGGATCGGGCGGCGGGTCCGGCCGCGGCTCCGGGGACGCGCAGTCCCGCGACTTCACGGCCAAGGCCATGGAACTCCCCGCCGGCCGCTGGCTGGTGGGCCTCGTCGGCCTGGCCATCGCCATCGCGGGCGTCGTCATCGCGGTCAAGGCCGCGAAGCGCAGCTTCCGCAAGCACCTGGACATGAGTGGGTCCTCGGCCCGGTGGCGCACCGCCGTGGACGTCCTCGGCGTGGTCGGCGGGCTGTCCCGGGGCGCCGTGTTCGCCGCCGCGGGCGGCTTCGTGATCTACGCGGCCGTCCGCTACGACCCCGACCAGGCCAAGGGCGTGGACGCCACCCTGCGCTCCTTCGCGGCCACCCCGGCCGGCCCCTGGCTCCTGGTCGCCGTGGCCGTCGGCCTGGTCCTCTTCGGCCTGTTCTCCTGGGCGATGGCCCGCTGGCGCAAGGTCTGAGGCCCCCGCGGGTCCGTACGGTCGGCAGGTCCGCGCGGTGCGCGGGGCCGGTGCGGAGTGCGGGGAGCGCTCGGGTCCCCGCACTCCAGCACCGGCCCCGACCGGGCCGGCGGGGTGCCGTCACCCGGGGTCGGGCCCGCTGTCCTCCGGTCGGTGCGGGCCCCGGGCGCGGGGCCGGGCGGCCACCGCCGCGACGTCGTCCTCGGCCGCGCGGACCCCGAGCCCGTCGCACACCGAGTCCACCAGCTCCGGCAGCGGGGCCCCGGCGTCCACACGGAGCCGGGTCAACCGCGCCAAGGAGACGTCGATGTCCTCGCCGCGCCGCTCCACCAGCCCGTCGGTGTACAGCAGCAGGGTCTGGTCCGGGTCGATCGGCCGGGCCAGGGCCTCGTACCCGCCGATGCCCGTGCCCAGCGGCGGTCCGACGGGCACGTCGAGGAGCAGCCCCGGTCCGTCCCGGCCGAACAGGACGGGCGGCAGGTGCCCGGCGCTCGCGTACAGGGCGGTGCCCCGGGCCGGGTCGATCCGCACCAGCAGGCAGGTGGCGGGACGCCGGTTCGCGTCGGAGGCCGCCAACGCGTCCATCTGCCGCAGCACCCGGTGCGGGGCGAGGTCGGTGGAGGCGATCTCGCGCAGCACGGCCCGGTAGGCGTTCATGTCGACGGCGGCCTCGATGCCGTGCCCCATGACATCGCCGATCACCAGCAGGGTCCGGCCGAAGTGCAGCCGCACCGTCTCGAACCAGTCCCCGCCGACCAACGCCCGCCCGCCGAGCGGCAGGTAGCGGCTGGCGATCTCCAGGTTGGGGTGCGGCCGCCCCGGCTCCGCGACGAGGGCCCGCTGGAGCTCCGCGGCGGTGTCCTCCACCGCCGCCAGCCGGCGCCCGTACCCGATGTGGACCCCGGCCAGCCGGGCCGCGTAGTGCAGGGTCGCCAACTCGTGGTCGTCGTACGGGAGCCCGGTCCGGACGACCAGCAGTCGGCCGAGCGGCTCCGCACCGCCGATCAGCGGCACCACGACCCCGTGCACCGGCTTCGCCGGGTCCCCGCCCGTCCACGTCCGCAACGGCTGTCCGTCGTCGGAGCCCCACACCGCGGAGCCCGCCGCCGGGCCCGGCCCCTCCAGCAGCTCCACGGCCCCGGCCGCCGCGACCCGCTCGGGCCCGGCACCCCCGTCCGCCTCCACGGCCGCCGCGTCACACAGCCCGGCCGCCCCGTCGGGTCCGTCCGTACCGCCGGGCCGGTCCGTGCCGACCACGAGGAACCGCACCAGTTCCCGAGCGGTCCGCCGCTCGTCCGTACTGGTCCCGATCCGGTCGAGCGCCGCCTCCACGGCACGCAGTCGCGCCTCCAGCGCCCTCCGCTCCGACACCCTCTCCGAACACCCCTTCCCGGCCATCGGCCACCCGGCCCAGGAAGGCATTCCACCAGCCGACGCCCCCGCGGACCGGTCGACCCACCGCGTGTCGCGGCGGAGCCCATGCCGCGGGAGCCTTCAGGGACGCGGTCGGCCCCCGCCCGGCGCGGCCGGCCGCCCGGAACCCTGCCGGTCCATCACCTCCAGGAGGCGTGCCGCGGCGTAGCCCGGCCCGAGACCGTCGAGGCCCCGAGAGCGACCGGCCGTTGCCGGGCCGATGACGGTGCGCAGCGTTTCGAGCGCCTGCGGGACGTCGTCGGGCCGCAGTGCGTTCGGGTCGCGCACGAGTCCCACGCCCAGGCGTTCCGCGTCCCGTGCAATGGCGAACTGGTCGCTGGAGAAGGGGAGGAGCAGTGCGGGCACGCCGGAGCGCAGGCACTCGGTGAAGGAGTTGTTCCCGCCGTGGTGCACCATCGCGTCCACGTACGGGAGAAGGGCCTGCTGGGGAACGGACGGCACGATGACGACGCGCTCGTCGGCGAGGTCGGCGAGGGCCGCCGTCCGTCCGCCCGCCGCGACGATCACAGCGGTGCCGGTCCCGGTCGCTTGTCGGAGGGTCCCGGACACGACGGTGCGCAGCACGTCGTCGCGTGCGGACAGGAAGGTGCCCAGCGCCACGAGGACGACCCGGTCCGCGGCCCGCCGCAGCCGACTCAGGATCCGCGACCACGTGTGGTCCAGAGGAGGGGGATTCCCGGTCATGTGTCCGGCGAAGACGTGCTCCGGGCCGGTCGGGACCGGGGGGAGCCAGGGCAGCTGCGGGTACGCGTACAGGACGGCGTGCGGAGACGTGAGCGCGAACGCGCGACCCGGCACGGGGGCCCCGGGGGCGTTCGCGCGCACGAAGGACGCGAAGAGTTCGGTGAAGGCGTGGTCGTTGTCGCGCGCGGCCTCTTCGAGCCCGATCAGGGCGCTGGGGTCCGGGCGCACGGCGGCGGGCCAGTCGTAGGGGACCCCGAACAGGAGGCCGGGCGCCGCGGGAACGTAGGTCGGATGCCCCGGACAGTACGTCGCGTACCGGGCCCGCAGACAGTGCAGGCCGAGCGTCGCGGAGTACGCCAGTTGGTCGACCAGGTACCAGTCGGGCCGCACGCGTGCGTCGAGCTCGCGCAGCCGCGCGAGTACGGCCTCGGGCTCGGCCAGCATGTCCGCCCGGCGGTGCCGGGCCTGGAGGACCAGCGCAGGGACCGCGCCCCGCCGCGTGGCGTCCAGGAACTCCGCCAGCCGGAGGGCCTCACCGCGTTCCTGGGCCGTGGTCTCCGCGATACCGGTGTTCGCGTTGCGCGTGACGGCCAAGGGCACGAAGCGGGTGCCCGTTTCCACGGCGAGGTCCTCGAACGCCTCCGTGCAGGCGAAGAACACGTTGGCGCCGCGCTCCCGCAACGCGGCCGCGAGCACGGACAGCGGGGCGGCGTGCGAGCGGAAGGGAGGACTGATGATGACGACCCGAGGCATGTACAGGGCTTCCGTTCCCTTCCCGCCGGCGGATGCACCGGGCGACATCCGCCCGCGCCGTTCCCGTCTGTGCATCCGCCGTGACGTCGTGACCGGAATCTGCTGCGTCGCCATACGTCTGTACGAGGGAGTCCTCGTGTTCGATTTCACGACGGAGCGGGGGAGTACCCGCACCGCCCCCACCGCGGCGGGTCCGGATCCGCTGGCCTCGGCCCGCGAGGCCTTCTACGGAGCCCCCGCGCGGGAGGGACAGCCCGGCGAGCCGCCGCATCGCCCCGGCGACGACGGCTCGTGGGTGCTCCTGGACGCGGAGTACGGGCCTCGCCCCCTTCGCCTGGCGGCCCACGGTGCGGCGCCCCGCCCGAGCCGGGAGGACGCCGTCGTCGCCTCGCTGCGCCGGGCCTGCCGCCTCGATGTCACCCTCACCCCCGAAGCGCTCCTGGCCCACGCCCACCGTCATCCGATGTTGGCTTCGGTCCTGCGGGAGATGTGGCCCGACACGGTCCGCCGCCACGGGACCGCCGACGCCGAGGAGGTCCTGCGCCACCTGTTGTACGCCGCGCCCGACGCCTCCCGCACCGCGTTCTTGCTGGACTGCGCCGCGTCGACGGGCTTGCGTCCGCTCCCGGCGGCGGAAGCGGCGCGGCGAGTGGCGAGCCCGGACCGGCGAGTGCGTCACGCGGTGTGGCGCTACCTGCACCTCCTGCCCGACGGCGCGTCCCACCTGCCGGCTCCGGACGCCGCCGAGGACCCCTACGAGAGGCTCCTTCTCGCCCCGCCCGTCCCCGATCCGCAGGACGTCCGCGCCGGACCCGGCGTCACCGTCGCGCAGACCATGCTGCAAGGCGACCTCGACACCCCGGGCCAGGGCGCGAGCGGAGGCATGGCCGTCCTGCTCGGTGCCCTCGGGGACGAGCTGGCCGCACGCGACGGCATCGGTCGCGTGCTCACCGTGGTGACCGCCGGCCGCGACTCCCTCGCCCGGGACGCCCGCCTCCTGCGGCGGCGCGGTCCGGGCCACTGGGTGTTGCGACTGCCCCTCGACGCCCCCACGGCTCCCCGCCCGGACGAGTGGCCGGACCACCGGCCCGCACTCGCCTGGTGGGCCGAACGCCTTTTCGCCTCACCGTTCCGGCCGGATATCGTCCACGTGCGGTACGCGGACGACGCCGCCCTGGCCCTCGCCCACGCGGCGAGCCGGGTCCGGGCCCGTCTCCTCTTCACCGCCACCCCCGATCCGCACCGCACCCTCGTCCGCAAGTACGCCGAGGCGGCGGCCGGCGACGCGCACGCGGAGAACGCCCTCCGTGACGACCTCCACCGGGTCTTCTGCGCCGACCGCCTGGTGGCCCGTGCCGACACCGTCGTGGCCATACCGGGACGTACGGGTACCCGCGATCTGCTCCGCTACTTCCCGGTCCTGCGCACCCGGTACGGCGTGGAGGGCCCACCCGCCCCTCCGGAAGGCATCGCCCCCTATGCGCCGGTCCGGCAGGAGGAAGACCTGCGGCGCCGCCTGCTCGGCGGACTCTTCGCGGACGGCAGCCGTGTGGACGCGCTGTGCCCCGAAGACCGTTCCCTTCCCCTGCTCCTGTGCGTGGGCCGGCTGCACCCCGTCAAACAGCAGGACCTCCTGGTGCGCACGTGGCTGACCGCCGAACTGTGGCGCACCACGACCCTCGTCGTGATCGGGGGGACCCCCGGCGACTCCGCGGCTCCCCACGAGCGGCAGATGCGTGCCGCCATCGACCGCGTGCTCCGCGACCGCGACTCCGTCGCGGCACGCCGTCTGGCGCTGGTGCCCGCCATGCCCAACAGCACCGTCCGGCGGCTGGAGCACGCCCTGGCCGATCCGGTGGCGGGCGCACCTGCCTGGTACGTCTGCCCCAGCGCCAAGGAGGAGTTCGGGATCGCCGTCCTGGAGGCGATGGAGGCGGGTCTGCCCGCCGCGGGACCCCGCCGCGGGGGAGTGCCGCACTACCTCCGCGACGGAGTCAACGGGATCCTGCTGGACACCTCCACTGCGGCCGGTCTCGCGGCCGGTCTCCACAGGATCGCCGCCTTCCCAGAGGAGCGACGTCGCTTCCTGGGAACGGCCGCCCGGGAAACGGTGGCGAGCCGCTACGCGATCACGGACATGGCGCGGGCCCTCGCCGACACCTACCTGGCCACCGACCCCTCCCCCGCACGGCAGTGAGACGCCGCGGCGGGCGGTTCGCACCCGTGCCACCCGTCGACGCCGCAGGCGCGGCGCTCAGCCTTCGATGTCGAGCGCCGTTCCGTAGAGGCGGGAGACCTTCAGCCTGATGACCAGCCGGCGTTCGGCCACCTGATCGGCGAGGAAGGCGTCCGTGTCCTCGGGCCGCGCCGCGTCGGGGATCATCGCGAGGAGTTCCCGCCCGGTCGCGTCGCCGGGCTCGGTGCTGACGGCGGAGAGCTCGGCCTCCCCCTCGGCCACGGCGAAGGACCACACGTCACCACCCGGCACATGGACGGCGGCACGCGGATCCCGCCCGAGGTGGCCGACCTTCACCCGGTCGGCGGTGGTGGAGAAGCGGATCACTCGCTCCGCCGGGTCCCAGCTGTAGGCCATGGTGGTCAGGTGCGGATGGCCGCTCCGCTTGTTCGTGGCCAGAGTGCCGAAGCGCTGCGTCTCCAGCAAGGTCGAGAGGGCTTCGTCGGACAGGATGCGCGGTGCGGGACCTTGAGTCATGTCACCCCCAACTCCCGTACGGCGCAGCGCATTCCTGCCGTCGTGGAATCCCGTCCGGGGCCCCGCCGGGGGTTCGGCGTGTGGGCCGGCCGATTCCGGGCACCCGCACGGTATGAGCCATGACAGGACCCAGGACAGGACCCATGCCATGACCCGTGACACGAACCCGGACGGTGGCCGGCTCCGCGACGGCGTGCCGCGGCCCGAATCCGCACCCACCCTCCGGCTGACCCTTCCCGACCTCCTGCCCTTCCCCGCCCCCGCCACCTCCGCGGTCCGCGGGCCGGCCCGGCAGGGCGTCCGGCTCGTCGGCTTCGTCACGGCCGGGCCCGGCGGGGTGATGACCGACGAGGTCGGCGCGATCACCGGTGAACTGGCCCTGGCCACGGAGCGGCTCGGCGACGGCACGGCGGCCGTCTCCGTGCAGTACGCGGGAGCCTGGGAGTGGTACACGCTCACCGGTAGCCCCGTACCGGTCCCCGAGGCGGGTCTGGCCCGGCTGCACGAGGAACTGCTCGACGCCGTCGCCGAAGGTGACGCCACAGTGCCCCTGCGGCACTGACGGCGCCCCCGACCCATCCGGCCCGCTCCCCGCTCCGAACCCGTTGCGTAGGCTGGGAGGGCCGGACGCGCACGGTGCTCCGGCGGCAGGGAGGGCCGGCAGTGGGGCAGGGGCATGGGCAGGGGCACGAGGTGACAGCGGACGCGCGGACGGCTCCGGATCCGGCCAAGGGTACGGGCACGGGCAGTGAAACCGGTATCGATTCCGGCACCGGTACGGGCACCGGTGCCGGGACGCCCGAGGTCGCGGGCACGGGAGCGCCCGCGGGACCGAGTCCCCTGGTGCTCCTCACCGGCCCGCGCGCCCCGCGGACACCGGCCGCGGCGGTCCTGCTGCTCCACGGGGGCCGCGAGCACGGAGTCGAGCCGCCGCCGTCCGTCCTGAACCTCCCCGGCCTGCGCATGCGGCCCTTCGAACGCGCCGTCCGACGGGCCACGGCGGGCCGGGACGTGCTCCTCGCACGGGTCCGCTACCGGCACCGGGGCTGGAACGGCCGTCGGGCGGACGCGGCCGAAGACGCCCTCCGGGCACTGGAGGAACTCCGGGATTCCCTCGGACCGGTGCCCGTGGTCCTGGTCGGGCACTCGATGGGGGGCCGGGCGGCGCTGCGCGCGGCCGGCGCGCCCGGGGTCCGCGGGGTCGTGGCCCTCGCTCCCTGGTGCCCGCCCGAAGAACCCGTCGAGCACCTCCGGGGCCGCCGGATCATCGCCCTCCACGATCCGGTCGACCGGGTCACCCACGCCACGGACACCTGGGCCTTCCTGGACCGGGCCCGTGCCGTCGGCGCCGAGACCACGGCCTTGCGCATGGACCGTGGCGGCCACGCCATGCTCCGGGGCGCCGGCGACTGGCACCGCCTCGCGGCCGGGGCCGTCACCGAGCTGCTGGCCCTCCCCTCACCGGCCGACACGACAGCGGCCCCGGCGCCGGGAGGCCCCTGACCGGACACGGCCCCGGTCCCACCCCGGCGGCGGAGCCGGTCCACGTCGTCACCCCCGTGCCGGCGCCCGTGCCGACGCGCGGCACAGCGTCCGGGACAGGGTCAGTGCACGAAGGTGTAGCTGCGCCACGGGCCCGCGCCCGGCGCGATCTGGTCCTGCAGCGTCGTGGCCAGGTACGTGAAGGGGCCCTTGCACGCCTTGTCCGGGTACAGGCGCATGTCGATCAGCGTCCCGTTCTGCACCACCTTCGCGCCCTCCACGAGCTTGTGACAGCCCTTCACGGAGGGGCTGGTGTCGTCGATGACCAGGTGACCCGCGCCCTCCTCGACCGCGACGGACTGCTCGCCCTCCTCGACGTGCACGTCGGCCGTGGCGTGTTCGGAGGTCTTGGCCGCCGACTCGTACATCACGGGCCCGACCGCCGTCCGGCCCAAGGAGGAGCAGGCCGTCGTGGACAGGGCCAGGGCCAGTACGGCCGCGGCGGCGGCGCTCAGGCGGCGCCGCCGGGCACCGGAACGGGTTGCTGCGGTCATGGTGGTCCTCCGGAAGGGGGGTGAGGTTCAGGCGGACGGGTGGTTTCCCGGGCGCGTCGCGCGCCATCGGGGTGAACTCCCCGGAGCCGGACCGGCGCCTCCCGCGGGGCGCCCGGGCCGTGGCCGCGCGCCGATTCTGGCAGACCGGGCCGGTGATCCTGCGGCAATCCGCCCCGCGCCCCACGTGGCGCGCCGAAAGCCGTCCCCCACCCGCGCCCCCTGCCCCCCGAACGGCCTACCGCCCGTCTGCGGCGCGCACCGCACCCCCTCCCGATGGCCCTTCCCGCTCCTCCTCGCCGGCGGGCACGCGTGGTGCGGGTTCGTACCTCAGCACCACCACGCCCTTGTCCGTGACCGTGGTCCCCGTGTGCCGCAGCCGCTGCCGGAAGCCGTCCGAGCCCAGGGTGCCGCCGCCGGCGAACACGGGGTGCACCCAGAAGTGCAGCTCGTCGAGGAGGCCGTGGTCCAGCAGGGTCTCGCTGACGGGACCGAAGCCGTACTGGAGGAGGTCCCCGCCCGTCCCCTCCTTGAGGCGGGCGAGCTCCCGCACGGCCCGGTCCCGGGGGATGACGGTGGTGTCGCCCCAACCGGTCTCCTCCAGGGTGTCCGAGACCACGTACTTGGGGATCGAGTTCATCCGGTCCGCGAACGCGTCCGCCCCGGCCCGCGCGGACCAGGCCGCCGCGAACGCCACGTACGTCTCACGCCCCATCAGCAACGCGTCCGCTCGGGACGACAACCGCTCCGCGTACTGCTCCGAGTCCTCGCTCCAGTAGTCGAAGGACCACTGGTCGGCCCGCTCGATGTCCCCGTCCAGGGAGAGGTAGGTGGAATTGACGATCCTGCGCATCCGTACGGCTCCTCACCGGCGGGCGCGCGGGCCGGTGGACCGGACCCGGGCCCCGCCACCCGTTGCTGTCTGAGAGACGCTACGTGCCGTCTCGCTACGGCGGCAACGCGTCCGACGCCACGTACGGTCCCCTCCGCAGCTCAGGGCCTTGAGATCGGCGCAATGACCCTGCCCTCGAACGCAATGCCCTCGAACGCGATGCTCGTGAACGCGGTGTTCTCGAACGCAGGGTCCCGGAGCGTGCGGCTGGCCTACCGCTCGCCGTTGTCCATCCGGCGGGTGGCCTCGCGGCGGGTGAGGGGGGCGACGGCGGCGCCGTGGCGGTCCAGCCAGTCCCTGACGAACCGCGGGTCCCGTACGGACAGTTCGCGCAGCACCCATCCGAGCGCCTTGCGCAGGAAGAACTCCCGCTCGCCCACCAGCGCGTCCGCGTACCGGGTGAGCCGCACGGTATCGGGGCGCCCGGCCCGGATCCCGGGCAGCAGGGCCAGCACCGCCGACCGCCGCAGCCAGAAGTCCCCGTCCCCGACCCACCGGTCCAGCACGGTCCCCGCCGCCGGATCCCGCAGCGCGACCGCACCCGCGCAGTGCACCGCGAGGGGGTCCACCAGGGCCCAGGTCCCGCATTCCCGCAGCAACTCCTCCACCTCGGCGAGGTCCCCGGCGTCCAGCGCCTTCGCGTACTGCACCAGCAGTTCCACCGCCGCCCACCGGAACTCGTACACCGGCTCGGAGGCCCCCTCCGGAACGGTCCACAACTCCCGCGCCAGCGCCCGCACCTCCTCGGCGGGCAGCGGCCCGAGTCCCCGCCGGACCTCGACCACGCACCGCCGCATGTCCGGGACCCGTGCGCCCAGGTGTCCGATCCCGCTCTTCAGGTAGGCCCGCTGCTGCTCGGCCCGCTCCGGGTCCCCCAGCCCCCGCAGCGCGTCACGCAGCCCCTCGACCAGTCCACCCGACTCCATCGACCCTCCCGTCCACCCACACCCGCACGCTCCCGGCCCGAGGATGCCAGGAAGCGGCCGCGCGAACCGGTTTCCGGTCGTCCTGCCGGGCGCCGATGCGGGAACGAGGTGGACCCGCGGGGGTCGGGTGCGGTCCCCGGCTCCCCGCCGCTGGTCGGGTCGGTCGGGCGAGGTGGGGGAAGGTGGTGTCCTCGTCCCGCCCCCGACCCACCACCCCCGACGGAATTTCGTCGGGCTGCCGTCTCCGCGAATTCGCTTTCTTTTTCCGGATAGCCGTCTTCGCTTTCTGTTCCATTCGGTGGGGTGGCGCGCTCCGGGCATTCGGAATTCGTCCTGAATTCCGTGGATGCCTTGCCCTGACCGGGAACCGAAGGGGTGCCAGCCGGTTTGGGAGGCTTTTGTCGGAATTCGTGAGCGTGTTGGCGGATGCCCCGCCCGGCTTTCTGTATAGATCTTTCTGGCCTGCTCGACATCGCTTCGGCGAGCAGGTCCGGCAGACGGAAACGGGCGGCGGGCGCCGGCGACGCGCACGACCCCGGGACCGGCCGGACACGGCAGTCCGCACGAGAAGAGGAGCCATGCCCCGAAGGCAGATGTACGCGGTGATGGTGGTCGCGCTCGTCACCGGATCGATGGCCGCCCCGATCGCCCCGGCGTTCGCGGACGCCGCGACCATGCGGTTCGACCAGCCCTACGTTCCGTTGATCCAGCCTGGCCAGTCCGGTCAGACCCTCATCATCGGCACGAACGGCGTCGGCGACGCCCCCGTCTCGGCGTTCCGCGTCACGGCGCCCGATCAGACGACGTTCACCGAGAGCCAGTACTACGTCAACGGGGTGGCCGGCCCGATGCCGTGCGCCCTCTCGAACGCCGATCGGCTGTTGACGTGTACCGCCCCCGTCGGCGCCGAACCGGTCTTCCCGGCGAACACGCGCACCAAGCTCTCGGTGAAGGTGACGGTCGACGCCGCCGCACCGAACGGCGTGACGCTGGAGAACGGCGAATGGGCCATCGACTCCGGCTATCCGGACACCCCCGTGTCCTTCGCCGTGGCGACCCCGGTGCCCGGCCCGCCGGGGCCGGACGGACAGCCGGGCGTCAACGGCTCGGACGGAACGCCCGGCGCGCCCGGTGTGCCCGGTTCGAAGGGTGACGACGGCGTGCCCGGCGAGAAGGGCGACGCCGGCGCACCCGGCCCCGAGGGCCCGCCCGGCACCCCCGGCAAGGACGGCCTGCCCGGCGCGACGGGTCAGCCCGGTCCGCCCGGACCGGTCGGCCCGACGGGGGCCGACGGCCCTCCGGGCCCCACCGGAGTGAAGGGCGACGACGGCGCACCCGGCGTCCCCGGCTCGGACGGAACGCCCGGAACCAACGGCGTACCCGGACAGGACGGAGCCCCCGGCCCGCAGGGCCCCATCGGTGTGACCGGCGCACCCGGATCCACCGGAGCCGACGGCGCTCCCGGCCCGAAGGGCGACCCCGGAGAGCCGGGCCTCCCGGGAACGGACGGAGCCCCCGGCCCGCAGGGTCCTGCCGGACAGGACGGCCAGCCCGGCGTCACCGGAGCCACCGGGCCCACGGGTCCCACCGGTCCGGTCGGCCCGGCGGGTCAGGACGGCGCGCCCGGCCCCGCGGGCACCGACGGACAGCCCGGCGAGCCCGGCAAGGACGGACTGCCCGGACAGCCGGGACTCCCCGGCCCCTCGGGTACACCCGGCGCCACCGGGGCCCCCGGCCCGACGGGCCCCACCGGACCGGCGGGACCGAAGGGAGACCCGGGCACCTGCAACTGCTCGAAGGACCACGACAAGGAGAAGGGCAAGGGGAAGGTCGTCTCGAAGGGGCCCCTGACCGTCCGCTCCGGACCGAGGAGCTCGCACAAGGCCCTCGGCACGCTCCAGCCGGGCACCGTACTGGCCCTCCAGTGCAAGGTCCACGGCGAGAAGGTCGGCGACAACTCCCTCTGGTACCGACTGCCCGAGGACCGCGGTTGGGTCCCGGCCCGCTACGTCATGGACAAGTCACCGATCCCGTTCTGCAAGTGACCTGAACCTGACCTGACCCGACCCGATGTGGCCGGGCCCTGAGCGGCCCGGCCACGCCCGACCTGGTCCCGTCCGTGCCTGGCCCGGGCCCGGACGGGACCGGCCGTCGGGTGGCGGGACGTCCCCCGTGCTCCGGGACGTCCCGCCACCCCCGCGGCCCCTCCCGCCCCCTTCACCACCACACCGGCCCGCCACCGCCCCCACCCGAGGCGGGACCCCATGACCACGCAGACGCAGACGCAGACGCAGACGGAGATCGAGACCGAGACCGAGCCGGAGCGCGAGGCGCCGTCGGCGGTCGTGGCCGAGCCCCGCCGGGGCTCCGCGGTGCACCGGGACGCCGTCTGGCGGCTGCCGACCACGGTCTGCCGCATCACGGACCTCCTCGGACCGGAGGTCTCCGGACGCATCCTGGAACGGGCCATGGACACGGCCTCCGGTGCCATGAACGCGTCCACGATCCGCGACGGCGACGTGGTCCCCACCTTCCGCCGCTCCCGCTCCGACGGCACCTTCACGGCCCCCGAACTCCTCATCGCCATCCACGAGGTGCTGCCCTCCGTGGAACAGGCCCTCGGTGTCTCCTGCCCCGACAGCGAGATCGCGTACGGGCTGAACGTGCACAACGACGGAGACTTCTACCGCACCCACCAGGACGTCGGCTCCTACGACTTCGCGTCCCGCCGCCGCCTCACCTTCGTGTACTACCTGCACCGCACTCCGCGCCCCTTCGAGGGCGGGGAGCTGCGGATCTACGACGGGGCCACCGCCGTGCGGCCCGGGGGCCGGCCGCTGACCTGGGAGGACCGGACGTGGGCGGACCACCGGCCCGACCACGACAGCATCCTCTTCTTCCGGCCCACCACCTGGCACGAGGCCCGCGCCGTCCGGTGCCCGGGAGGGCGCCCCGAGGACGGCCGTTTCGCCGTGAACGGCTGGCTGACCCGCCGCCCGCCTCGCTGACGGTGCCGGAGCGGTCAGCCCGCCGCGGCGCGCCGAGCGGTGATCGCCTCGGCGATCCGGGTGACGAGCGGGTACGGGACTCCCGGGCGGTACGGGAGGCGGACCCCGTCCTTGCCGGAACGGTAGGGGCCCACCTCCTCCTCCAGCGGGCCGTCGAACACCGGGACCGGATACAGCCCGACGTGCTGCTTCCACCCCGCGAAGTGCAGCCCGTAGCGGCCGTCCAGCATCACGGCGGGCATCCCGTACCGCACCGCCTCCGTTCCGCCGGGCATCCCCGCGCGCACGGCCCGGCGCACCCGCTCCAGTACCTCCCGCACCGGGGGCTCGAACCCGGCCAGGTACGCGTCCACCTCGGGGGAATCGTCCATTCCCTCACGGTAGCCGGGCCGGCCCGGCGCCGCCCGGCTGCTCGGTGAGCCGGCCCTTGCGGAGGTGCAGGATCCGGTCGGAGCGGGCGGCCAGCTGCTGGGAGTGGGTGACGACGACCACGCAGGTGCCCCGGTCGTGGGCGAGGCTGCGGAAGGTCTCGATGATGTCCGCGGCGGTGTCCTCGTCGAGGTTGCCGGTGGGTTCGTCGGCGAAGAGGAGTTCCACGTCGCAGGCGAGGGCGCGGGCGATGGCCACCCGCTGTTGCTGGCCGCCGGAGAGGCGGAGCACGTTCCGGCGGGCCGTGGCCGCGTCCACGCCCAGCTCGGCCAACAGGCGCAGGGCGTGTTCCTTCCGCGTCCCGGTCGCGGGCCGCGCGCCGGTGATCTCCATGGCCGTGGTGACGTTCCGGAGGGCCGTCATGTAGGTGAGGAGGTTGTACTGCTGGAAGACGGTGGCCGCGTGCCGGTTGCGGTACCGGCCGAGGCCCAGCCGGGTGAGGTCCCGGCCGAGGAAGCGGACGGTGCCCTGGGTGGGCGTGTCCAGGCCGCCCGCCAGGGCGAGCAGGGTGGTCTTGCCGCTGCCGGAGGGCCCCAGGACGGAGTAGAAGGTGCCCCGTTCGAAGGTGTAGTCGATGTTCCTGAGGACGGTGGTCCTGCGGCGCTGCCCGGTATAGGTGTGGCCGACCCCGGCGAGTTCCAGCAGGGGTGCGGTGGGGTGGGCCGAGCGGTCGGCGGAGGTGCCGGTCATGAGGGGTCACTTGCCTTTCGTGAGGAGGGCGCGGGGGTTGAGGCGCAGCACGGACGCGGCCGGGAGGGCGGTGGCCAGGAGGCCGGTACCGAGTCCGATGCCGGTGACCGCCGCCAGGTCGGCCGGGTCCAGGGCGACCGTCATCGTGCCGATGGGGTCGGCGTTCTCCACCGGCCGGTCCGCAGGGTCGACGCCCTGGTCGATGCCGGTGCTGCCGGGAGCCGGCGGTTGCCAGGAGTCGAGCTCGCGCTCGGCCGCGGCGGCCTCCCGGCCCAGCAGCGCCTGGCCCACGGTCTGCGTCAGCCGCGGTGCGAAGAGGGCGCTCAACCCGACGGCGAGTGCGGCCACCACCAGGGTCTCCAGGGCCTGCTGCGCGATGAGCCGCCCCTTCTTCTCGCCCATGGCCAGCAGGACCCCGTACTCGCCGCGCCGCTGCTTGACCGCGAGGTTCACCAGCAGGGCCAGGACGGCGGCCCCGGCCAGGCACAACGCCCACATGGCCGCCGTGGCCGTGCCCCGGATGCTCGTGAGCGGGCCCGTCATCTGCCGCAACGCCTTGTCGTTGGCGTCCAGGACGAAGCCGTCGAGGGCGGGCCCGGCGATCTCTTCGGCTCTGTCCTTGAACGGGGCCTGGGCCTCGGCGTCCCGGAGGAGGAAGGTCGCCTTCCCCACCTGCAAGGGGCCGCCGCCGGCGGAGGAGAGCGCGGACAGGCCGCCGACGGTCCCGTACAGCAGGTTCGCCGGGCTGACCCCGTACTCGGGGTCGGCCTCCGCCGTGGGCCGGGGGTCGCGGAAGACGCCCGCCACGGTGAACTCCGCCGTCGTCTTCTCGTCGTTGCCGGTGAGAGTGATCCGGTCGCCGGTCTTGAGGCCGTTCCGGGCGGCGAGCCGCTCCTCGACGAGGAGCAGGCGCCGGTCCTTGTCGGCGGCCGTGAGGTGCCTCCCGGACAGCAGGGTGAACCTGCCGCTCCGGAAGTCCGGGAGGAGGGAGGAGTCGAGTACGCCCGTCCCGGCGGTGCCGCCCGGCCCCATCGGGTCCTTCGGACCGCCCCCGACCAGCCCGTACCGCCCCTTGAGGAGGACGCGGTCCCACATCGAGTAGGTGTACTTCCGGACCTCGGGCAGGGCGCCGATCCGGTCCACGGTCGCGGCGTCGATCCGAGGGGCCTGGAGCTGCCCCGAGGCGCCCAGTCCGCTCAGGTCCACGTCGAGGTCGATCTCGGCGCCCACGGAGCGTTCGGCGCGCCGTTCGGCGTCGGCGGTCGCGTCCCGGATGAGGATCCCGGCCAGCACCATCGCGGAGATGACGAGGAAGAGGGCGAGGGTCAGCACCGTGCGGACCTTGCGGGACCACAGGCTCAGGCCCGCGCGGTTGACGAAGTTCATGCGGATCGGCTCTCTCGGTGGAGGGGGTGGATCGGTCGGGTGGTGTGGTCGGGTGGGGTGCACAGGTGGGGTGCACGGGTCAGCGCGATCCGGCCGGCGCGTCGGGCCGCTGCGGTCGGGCCGGTTCAGTCGGGCCGGTTCAGTCGGTGTCGGTGAGGAGGGAGCGCGGGTGCAGGCGGAGGATCCCGATGCCCGGGACGACCGTCGACACGAGGGCGATGCCGAGGGCGAGTAGGGCGACCTCGCCCACGGCGGCGGCGTCCACGCGCACGGCGGGCGGCTCCTGAGCCGGATCCGCATCCGGATTCAGCTCAGGCTTCGGGTGCGGCGCGGTCCCGGAGCCGCCGGCCCGCCCCGGCCCGGGCTCCGGCGGGCCGCCGTCGCGGTTCGCCCCCGCCCCCGCCTCCGAGCCGGACTCCGGGCCGGACTCCGGGCCGTCGAGGAGGGCTCGCCCGGCGTACGGCCCGGCGAGTGAGGCGGCCACGGCGGCGAGCAGGACGGCCGGTACGGCCACCGCCGCGACCTCCACCACGTGCTGCCCGAGGAGCCGCCACTTCCGCTCGCCGAGCGCGAGCAGCACCCCCAGTTCGGCGCGCCGCTCGCGGATCCGGAGGGTCACCACGAGCCCGAGGATCAGGGCCCCGGCCACGGAGATCACCCGGACCAGCAGGCCCGCGAAGCCGCCGACCCGTTCCACCGGCCGGACCCGGTCCCGGTAGGCCCGGTCGTTGACGCGGAACTCGAAGTCGCCGCCCAGGATCCGACCGACCTCCGCGTGCAGCCGCTTCGCTCGGTCCGGTGAGCCGATCCGGAAGACCGCCTCGGAGACCGTCCCGTCGCCTGCCTCACCGATCGCCCCCTTGCCGTTTGCGTCGCCCTTCCCGTCGCTCCGTCCGTCGCCCTTCTCGTCGGTGGTCGAGGCGCCGCCGCTCAAGTGCTCGGCGGTGCCCACGGGCACGTACAGGGTGTTGCCGGGGAGCTCGTGCGACGGCCTGGGGCCCGTCGGATCCCGGGTCGGGTCCCGGAAGACGCCGATGACCGTCAGCACATGGGTCCGCCGGCCGTCCGCCGACCGCACCCGCAGGGTGTCGCCTGGTGCCAGGCCGTTCCTTGCGGCGAGTCGCCGCTCGACCAGCACCACGCCGCGCCCGGCGTCCCGGGGCTCGATCCCGCGGCCCGCCGTGATCCTCGTCGAGCCGTACGAGAAGGGCAGCAGCATCTCGGAGTCGCGTACGCCCCGGACGTTCAGCGCGCCCGCCGGCCCTGCCTCCGGCCCTGGAGCCGAGGGTGAAGCGGGCGCGAGGGGGGTGAAGCCGAGGGCCGAGCCGCGGACCGGCACCTCCGCGTTGTAGCGGTGCACCGGGTCCGAGGCGCCGATGCGATCGGCGAGGGCCGGCGTGAGGCGGCCCTTCTGCCTGACTGTCACGTCGACGCCCACGGTCCGCTGCGCCTGCGCCACGTGACGGGCGGCGGCGTCCCGGAGCAGCACACCACCCAGCAGCAGCGCGCAGATCACGGTGAAGACCGCCAGCAGGCCGGCCGTCCGGGACCTGCCGGCGAGGAGGCTCGAACCGGCCCGCTTGACGAAGTTCATGCCGTTGCCGGCGTTGGTCGCTTTCACGCCGAGGAGAGAACCAGTCCACCGTTTGCAGGGGGATAAGGGCGTGACGACGGCATAAGGAGGAGCCCGCGCGCACAGCCCGTTCCCAGGCTGCTCACAGCTCCGCACGGCTCGCCGTCCGCGCCCCGGGAAGTCTTATCCGACCGCAATCGCGATCTTGGTTTCATGGGGGCATGAGAGTCCTGGTAGCAGAGGACCACCGCGTCCTCGCCCGCACCATCGCCACCGGCCTGCGTCGCCAGGCCATGGCCGTCGACATCGCCGGCACCGGTGACGAGGCCGAGCGGATGTGCCTGCTCACGGCGTACGACGTCCTCGTCCTCGACCGCGACCTGCCGGTCATGAGCGGGGACGAGGTCTGCCGGCGGCTCCGCGAACTGACCGACCCGCCCAGGATCCTCATGCTGACCGCGGCCGCCGGACTCGACGACAAGATCCACGGGCTCACCGCGCTCGGCGCCGACGACTACCTCACCAAGCCCTTCGAGTTCCCCGAACTCGTCGCCCGCGTCCGGGCCTTGAGCCGTCGTGCCCCCAAACCGCCGCCCTCCGTGCTCCGCTTCGGCGACATCACCCTGGACGAGTCCCGCCACGAGGTGCTCCTCGCCGGGCGGCCCCTCGCACTCTCCCCGAAGGAGACGGCCGTCCTGCGGATCCTCCTCCTGGCCGGTGGGGCCCCGGTCACCCACGACGAGCTGGTCCGCACCGTCTGGGACGCGCACCTCGACCCCCGCACCAGCGCCGTGCGCACCACCATCAGCCGGCTCCGCGGCAAACTCGGCGACGCCTGCCCGATCCTCGCCGACACGGGGGAGGGATACCGGCTGTGCCACTGAACCGCCGGGCCGACCACGGCCCCGGGGTACGGATCGGCCTCCGGGCCCGACTCGACCGACTGCCCTTCCGCACCCGTCTCGCCGTGGCCTTCGCCGGGCTCTTCCTGCTCTCCGGGACCGCCCTGCTCACCTTCGTGGTGGTCCTCGCCCGCTACGGCACCGCGCAGCAGGTCCAGGGCATGTCGATCACGTACGGGGATCTCCCGGACGGATCACCGGCACCGACCGAACCCCCGGCCCCCACCGAACCCTCGACCCCCACCGAACCCTCGACCCCCATCGACCCCGGCAACCCCACCGGTGTCACCCCCACCTTCGGGCCGGTGAGCCCCGCGAGCCCGGTGAGCCCCGCGTTCCCTGACCCCGGTCGCACGCCCCCGGGCGACTTCGCCATGATCGAGAAGATCGACCGGACCGTCCGGGCCGTCCAGGACACCGCCCTCTACCAGATGGTCCTCTGGTCCGCCGTCGGACTCCTCGTGACGACCCTGCTCGCCGGGCTCCTCGGCCGCCGGCTGGCCGGACGGGCCCTGCGCCCGGTGGCCTCCATGACCGAGGCGGCCCGCCGCATCAGCGAAGAGAGCCTCCACCAGCGCCTCGCCCTCACCGGCCCCGACGACGAACTCCACCGCCTCGCCGACACCTTCGACACGATGCTCGACCGTCTGGAGCGGGCCTTCGAGAGCCAACGCCGCTTCGTCGCCAACGCCTCCCACGAGCTCAGGACCCCCCTGGCCGTCCAACGCACCAGCCTCCAGGTCGGCCTCGCCGACCCCCTCCCCGAGGGTCTGGCCGAGGTCCGGGAGGACCTGCTCACCGCCAACCGCGAGGCCGAACGGCTCATCGACGCCCTGCTCCTGCTCGCCCGCGGCGACCGCGGCCCGGAGACCATCGAACCCGTGGACCTCGCGGCCACCGCCCGACTCGCGGCCTCCGACCTCGCTCCGCTCGCCGCCGACCACGGGGTCCGCATCGACCTCGACATCGCACCCGACACCGCACCCGACACGGAGGGGAGCGGCGGCGCGGGCCCGTCCGTCGCCGAGGGCGCCGGGCGCCCGCCCACCCTCCCCGGCGATCCGATCCTTCTGCGCCACCTGCTCACGAACCTGATCCGCAACGGCGTCCAGTACAACCATCCCGGCGGTCACGTCCGCGTACGGGTGGGCCCCTCCAGCGTCACCGTGGCCAACACCGGCCCGGTGGTCCCCGCCGACCGTGTGCCCGAACTCTTCGAGCCGTTCCGCCGGCTCTCCGGCGACCGCACCACCGGCACGGGCGCCGCGACCGGCCACGGGCTGGGGCTCTCCATCGCCGCCTCGATCGCCCGCGCCCACCACGCCGCCCTCACGGCCGAGGCCGCTCCCACGGGCGGCCTGGTCCTCACCCTCCGCTACCCCTGACCGCCGGCACGCGGGCGCACGGCACACGAGCACCGCCGACGACGCCCAGGGGAGAGGAGAGAGGAGAGAGGGGAGCGGGGAGAGGGGAGAGGGGAGCGGGGGCAGGAGATCAGCTCGCCGCGAAGCGCTCGCGGTGGCCCGCCAGCCAGGTGGCGAAGTCCTGGAGCTCCGGGTTGATCCCGCGCACCGCCTCCAGGTCCCGGGCACTGGTGAACGCGGCCTCGCAGTCCGCGTAGTACTGGAACATGTTCCCCGCCTCGTCGGCCCCCGGGAAGCCGAGACCGCGGAAGGCGTCCGGGGTCAGCGGCCGGTACCGCACCGGGCGACCCAACGCCTCCGTCATGGCCTCGGCCATGTCGGCGAGCCGCAGGTGTTCCCCGGCGATGCTGATCGTGGACGCCACGTAGTCCGCGCCCGTCCGGAAGATCGCGTACGCGGTCTTGCCGATGTCCTCCACCGAGATCCCGGCCAGCCGCTTCTCACCCATGGGGAAAGACAGCTCCAGCGCCCCGTCCTCCGCCTGGTGCGGGGCGAAGGCACCGTAGAGGTTCTCCCAGTAGAACGTCGTCCGCAGGAAGGTCACCGGCACGCCGGCGTCGAGGAAGTACTGGTCGGCCTCCGCCTTCGCGTCGAAGTGCGGCACCTTGAAGCGGTCCTGGAGGGTCGGCATCCGCCCGTCCTCCAGCGGGATGCAGGCCCGGGTGTCCTCCAGAGTGGACCAGATCGCGTGCTGCACCCCGGCGTGCCCGGTCGCCCGCGCGAGCGCGGCGGCCTGCCGCTGCTCGTGCCCGGCGTCCATGTCCGCCCAGAAGTCGGTGACCAGGTACGCCCCGTGCGCTCCTTCCAGTACGGGACCCAGGCTCGCCTCGTCGTCCAGGTCGGCCCGCACCACCTCGGCCCCCAGCCGCGCCAGCTCCCGCGCCCGTTCCGAGCCGGGATCGCGCGTCACGGCCCGCACGGTGAACTCCCCGTCCCGGTCCTCGAGTACCGCCCGGGCCAGGGCCCCGCCCTGCTGTCCGGTCGCCCCGAACACCGTGATCGTCCGCTTCCCGGTCATCCCCGGTCACCCTCTCCCGCCATCTCCCGCGCCCCGCAGGGCGATTCCGCTGCCGAACCTACGGTCGGCGCGTCGTGCGCCCGCCCCGCCACACGCCGGCCCCGCCCGAATGGCCCTACGCGTGAACGGGACCGGGCCGGGCCGCCCCGGCAGGGGTGAGCGCCAGGCCCCCCGGTACTGTCCCGGTGTTCGAACGATCCCGGCCAGGAGGGCCGGACAGGGGAGGGCCCAGTGAACGGCACGGGAAACAGCGGGAACAGCGGGAGCAACGGGGACGGCAGGAACGGTGGGAACGCGGGTGCCGCCGGGGGGACGGGCGGTGCGAACGGCACGGGTGGCACGGGCGGCGGTGTCGGCAGCGTCTGGGAGCCGACCGACGCGGAGGGCGCGGCGCTCTCGCAGCGGTGGTGGCGCTGGGCCGACTCCGCTCCGGAGGACCGCAGCCCCGTCCGGGACCGGACCGGCGAGCACGCGGGCTGGAACCAGCCCGGGGACGTCTGGTTCCTCGCGGGCACGTACGGGGGCCGGGTCGTGCGGCGCTGCGCGGTGCCGGCGGGACGGCGCCTCTTCTTCCCCGTCCTCAACATGCAGCACGACACCAAGTACGCGAAGACCCCGCAGCGGTTGGGCGTGGCCGAGGCCGTCGCCGCCGTCAACGGAGTCCCGCTGCCCCTGCGGGAGTTCACCGCGCAGTACCGGGGTCCCTGGTTCACGCGCCGGTTCAGCTGGGGGCTCTGGGCGGGTCTCGCGCCGCTCACCCCCGGGCAGTACGTCCTGGAGATCAAGGCGACCGCCACCAACGGCTTCCACGTGGACACCACCTACCACCTGGAGGTCACCGCGGCCCCCACCTTCGCCGGCCGGTCCTGACACGCGGTGCCGCAGGCCGGGGCCGACGCCCGGTCCTGACGCCCGGCGTCGGCGCCCGGTGCTGCCCCACGGTCGAAAACCGTGATCGTTCCGGTGGCCCGGTGGGATACGGTGCCCACCGGTACCTCCCAAGACCGTTCGTAGAAGGGCAACTTGTGAGCACGTCCTTCATGAACGCCGATTCCTCGATCGTCGTCGACGAGGGCGTCTCCGAGCGGATACCGGGCGCGGCCGAGCGCTGGATGGCCGACATGCGCCGGGTGTACGCCGAGTGCGCCGACTGGACCATGGACCTCGGGGGCGAGCAGTTCACCGTCCGGGTGCTGGACCCGGCCGACGACCCCGCCGAGCCGCTCAAGGTCGAGGAGCGCTTCGGCGACGGGGCGTTGATGCGCACCATGCTCGCCGGAGCGGCCGGGCAGCAGGCCCGGATCACCACCCTGCTGCTGCGCGACGGCGACCGCGCCCTGGAGCTGACCTTCCGCAGCCTGGCGGGCGAACCGGGTGAGCCCGAGGCCGCCGGTCTGGCCGCCGCACGGGCCGCGTTCCTCGACCTGGCCCCGGCCCGGTTCCTGGGCCGTACCGCCCGCTGACACCACCGGAGCGCCCTCCGGCCGGCCTCCGCTCCGAACGTCACGTTCGGGGCGGCGCCGGTGTCACCAGCCCGTCGTGTCCGGTCCGCCCTTGAAGGGGCCGGTGATCTCGTGGGTGATCCAGCCCCCGTAGAAGTCCCCGGGCTGCGGGGTGACCCGCTCGCCCGCCACCTCGCAGGCGCGGCCCTCGACGGCGTAGAAGGCGAAGTGCCCGGCCAACGCTGCGTACCCGGGGGAGGGGGACTCGTAGCTCCAGATGGAGCCCGTCCCCGAGCGTCGCCCCGACCCGGCGCGGAGGTCCCAGTAGGTCGCCGTGCCCTTCCACTCGCACCAGGAGGTCCGGCCGGAGCGGAGCAGCAGATCGGTGCGGACGTCCTCGGGCGGCACGTAGAACACGGGTGGATGGCTGGTCTCCAGGATCCGCAGACACCGGGTGGAGTCGGCGAGGAGCAAGCCGCCCTCCCGCACGGTGACCCGCCGGTCGTCCGGCTCCAGCCGTGGTGGTCGGGGGTAGTCCCACACCGATTCGGCCCGCCGCGGCGGGCCCCCGTCCTCAGTGCCGGCCACGGCCCACCTCCATCCCGCGCCGGGTCCGCCCCACGGCGCCGTGCCGCACCCTCACTCCCCCTTCCCCCGGGGCTCCCGTCCCGGATGCGCCGCCCCCACGGTCTACGCCGGGTCGACCTTCTTGGGCGCGTCGCGGGTCGGGGGGTCCAGCGGGTCGGGGCGGCGGGTGGTCGCGGCGGCCGCGTGCAGGGACCGCAGGGCGAGGAGCAGCACGCCGATGTCGTCGAGGTAGACCGGGTCGGGGATCAGGTCCACCGGGGACACGGTGTAGATCACCGCCACCCAGAACAGCGCCTTGTCGCGCAGCGGGATCCCGGCGTCGAGCAGGAGGCGCCGTGCGGCGAAGACCCGTACGAGGAGCACGCCGGCCGCGATCGCCAGCCCGAGGGCGACGACCGCGGCGATCGTCAGCCAGACCGTGGTGTCCATGCCACCCCTTGTACCCCGCCGGGCCGCACCGAACGCGGTCGGATCCCGCGGGCCCGCACGGGCGGGGGCATCGCGGCTGCCGAGGGGACCGGTCAGCCCAGTTCCTGGGCCAGGCCGACGATGATGCCGTCGGGGCCCCGGAGGTAGCAGAGGAGGTAGGCGTCCTCGTAGCGGGCGATGCCGCCGAGGAGGGTGCCGCCGTGGGGGCGCAGGCGGGCCACGGTGTCCTCGATGTCGTCCACGGCGAACATCACGCGGTGGGTGCCGAGGATGTTGTGGGGTCGGTCGTGCGGGCCCCCGTCGCGGGCCTCGGGGTGGCGGTACTGGGCCAGTTCGAGGCGGCTGTGTCCGTCCGGGGTGCGGAGCATCGCGATGCGACAGCGGACCCCGTCCAGGCCGGTGCAGGTGTCGGCGAACCCGCCCTCGACCTCCCCACCGCCCTCGTTCTCCATGCCGAGTTCCACGAAGAACGCGACGGCGGCGTCGAGGTCCCCGACGACGATGCCCACGTTGTCCATCCGCTGGATCGCCACGCTCACCGCTCCCTGCTCCGGGCGCCGCCCGAGATGTGTTCCGGCCCGGCCACCGGCCGTCAGCCGTCGGCTGTCCTCTGTCGGCCGCCGCCGTGGGCGGCCGGATCCATCTTCCTCACCGGGGCGCGGGTTCGAGGAGCGACGTGCCCGTTCCTCGTGCGTTCGTTCCTCGTGCGTCCGTGCGTCCGTGCGTCCGTGCGTCCGTGCGTCCGTGCGTCCGTTCGTCGGCGCGCCCGTGCGCGCGGCGGGGTGGTGTCAGGCCCGGTCGACGGGCTCCGTCGCCCGCAGGCGCAGGAGCTTCTTGTCCGGCTTTCCGGCGTCCGTCAGCGGCAGCGCGTCCGTGAGGCGCACCTGCTCCGGTACGTACATGGCGCCCCGGCCTTCCCGGACCCACCGGCGGATCCCGTCCGCGTCGATCGGCCGCCCCGGGGCCGTCACCACGTCGGCGTGGACGCGTTCGTGGCCGCCGTCGACCCGGACCCCGTAGACGGCGCTCTGGAGCACGGCGGGGTGGGTGTTGAGGAAGTCCTCCAGCTCGGTGGTGTACACGTGCCCGCCGACCACCGCGATCATGTCCTTGATGCGGTCGACGACCGTCAGGTAGCCCCGCTCGTCCAGGGTGCCGAGGTCCCCGGTGTGCACCCAGCCGTCCCGCAGGACCTTGGCGGTCAGCTCCGGGTTCTTCCAGTACCCCTTCATCACCTGCTCGGAGCGCACGCAGATCTCCCCGACCCCGCCCGCCGGGAGCACCCGGCCGTCGGGGTCGCGGATCTCGACCTCGACCCTCGGCACCGGGCGGCCGGCGGTGCGCAGCAGCTCCGGCCGGTCCGGGTCGTGCTCGGACGCGGGCAGCACGCTGATGGCCCCCGCCTCGAACTGCCCGTACCCCTGCTGGAGCACCGGGCCGAAGCGGCGCACGGCCTCGGCGATCCGGGCGGGGGAGGAGGGGGTCCCGCCGTAGGTGATGCCCCGGAGGCTGGAGGTGTCGGTGCGGGCGGCGTCGGGGTGGTCCAGCACCTGGTAGAGGAGGGGCGGGAGCAGCATCGTGTTCGTGATGCGTTCCCGGGCGATGGTGGCCAGGACCTCCGCCGGTTCGAAGGCGTAGTGCAGCACGACGGTGCCGCCCGCGGAGAGGGTGCCGTCCGCGATGAACCCGGCGGCGTGCGACAGCGGGGTGCAGACCAGGTCCCGCCGGCCGGTCCCGCTGAACAGCTCGCGCGTGGTGGCGATGCTGCCCTGCATCCGGCCGAAGGTGCTGCGGACCGCCTTGGGGTGCCCGGTCGTGCCGCCCGAGTGCCGGAGGAAGCACAGGTCGTCGGGCCGCGCGGCGCTCGCCAACGGTTCGTCGGACTGCTTCTCCGCCAGGGCGAGCAGGTCCTCCGCTCCCGGAACCGCCGCACCGGCGGTCTCCGCGACCGCCTCCCCGGGCAACGCCTCCTTCCCGGGCAACGGCTCCTCCCGGAGCAGTGGCTTCTCACCGGGTACGGGCCCCTCACCGAGCAGCAGGACGTGTCGGACCGGGGGCACGAGCCCGAGCAGCGCGCCGGCGCGCTCCGCCAACAGCGGGTCCACGATCAGGGCGTAGCTGTCGACGTCCGCCATCATCGCGGCCTGGACGTCCACCGAGAGGCGGTTGTACAGGTGGTTGAAGTGCGCGCCCAGCAGGTTCACCGCGTACCGCACCGCGATCGTCTCGGGCAGGTTCCCGCACAGCAGCGTCACCGTCCGCCCGGGGCCGACGCCCCGCTCCCGCAGGGCCCGGGCCAGCCGGTACACGGACGACCGGAACTCGGCGGCTCCGATTCGTCGTTCCCCGCTGACCAGGACCTCTCGGCCGGGCCCGTCGGCCAGTCCTTCGAGGACGATCTCCACGTAGTTCCGGAACTCCGGCCCGGTCGTCGACATGGCGCTCCCCACCCCTGTTCCCGCGTAGCACTGTCCGCCTGGTGCCCGCGCCGGTGATCAGCGACGCGTGATCCGCGACCCGTGATCAGCGATGCGTGATGCGCATCCGTGATCCGTGATCCGTGTGCGTGCCCCGGCGCCTTCGCCCGACCCTGGGTCGGGGCGGGCTCCGAGGCGCAACCCGTCCGCGTCCGTACGGCGCTTTCCGGCCGCGCCGGCGGGCCGCTCACGTACCGGGCTCGCCCGACCCGCCCGACCCGCCCGACCCGCCCGACCCGCCCGCGCCGTCGGTCCCGCCCGCGCGGTCGGTGCCGTCGGTGCCGGTGGAAGCGGCGTGGAGCTGGCAGAAGGGGCGCCGGCGCGGTGCCCGGTAGGCCCGTCGGTCCTGGAGGCGGCCCTGCCAGGGATCCCCGGGCGCGGCCCGGCGCAGGAGGACGTGCCTGCTGCGGCCCTGCCGCAGGTGGTCTCGGTACTCGGCGAGCAACTCGGCCGCTTGGGCGCCGAGCAGTCTGCGGGCCTGTTCCTCCACGAGGCAGAAGGGGCAGTACCCGGCGGGTTGTACGCGGTAGCGGCGGCCTTCCGGGAGGGCGTCGGAGCCGAAGGCCGTGATCATCAGCCCGCCCGTGACGGGCACCATCAGGCCGATGACCTGCGGCGGGGGAGCGGCCGCCACGATCCCGATCAGTCCGCGCAGCCCCATCACGTCCAGGACGGATACCTTCCGCGACTCGTCCCGGCCCGTGGCCACGAGCGCGTACACCGCGCCCACCGCCGAGACGCCCGCCACCACCCACACCGTCCACGCGGGCCGCGTCGTCGCCAGCGTGACGAGCACCGCCGCGTTCACCAGCAGGGTGCCCAGGACCGAGCCTCGGCTCGCCCCGGCCCGCCGCACGCCGTGGTGCGCCAGCAGCAGCGAGGCCGAAGCCAGGACCACCACTAATCCGTCCGAACCGTCCACGCGTCGTCCCCTTCCCCTGCTCCTCCCTCCGCGCGCCCGTGCGGCGCGGAGCCCCGCCCCAGCATCCCCCGCACCCGGTCCGGAGTCGACACCCCCTCCGCGTTCCGCTCCGACTCCCCGCGAGCGTCGCGCGGCGGGACGTGGACGGCGACCGTCGGACCCGCACGGGCATGCGGCAGGGCGAGCGAATCGTGACATGGATCACGTGCCGCGGGTGGGTCACGGAACCATTACGACCGCCGGAGCGATGCGGCTATGTCCCGACATCGGAAACGGAGGTGCATATTCCCGTCACCGGAGAAATGGCCGTCTCGCATGTCGGGACGGACGTGTCCGAATCCCTGACGGGGCCGGATTCTGATGGTTCGTCAGGTGTCTCATCGTTCGGCGCGGCGTGCGCCCCTGCATGTCGACGCGTTCATTTCAAGTCGGCCCCGGGCCCGTGGGCGGGTCGCAAGTGCCGGGACTTGTGCGCCCGTTGTGGGGCTCCCCAGAATGGCGGCCCCGTCGGGACGCCCACGCTCGGCGCACCGACGCTTCGCGAACACCGAACGAGGTCACGCATGCAGAAGCACCGCAAGAAGAGGCACTACAAGGCGATGGCGATCGGCGCCGTCACCCTCGGCGTCGTGGGCATACCCGTGGCCCTCGCGGGCCTGGGCACCGAAGAGGCCGGTGCCGCGCAGGCGGCTCCCGCGGCGGTCGCCCCGGCCGCCGCGGCGGACAAGGCCGCCGCGAAGAAGAAGACGGCGGCCGAGAACGTCGTGGCCCTCGTCAACAAGGAGCGGGCCAAGGTCGGCTGCCGCGCCGTCAAGATCAACAAGAAGCTCACCACGGCCGCCCTGAAGCACAGCAAGGACATGGCCGCCCACCGCAACATGTCCCACACCGGATCCGACGGGTCCAACCCCGGCCAGCGCATCACGCGCGCCGGCTACCAGTGGCGCACCTACGGCGAGAACGTCGCCTACGGCTACACCACCTCCACCAAGGTCATGAAGGGCTGGATGAACAGCCCCGGCCACAAGGCCAACATCCTGAACTGCTCCTTCAAGGAGATCGGCGTCGCCCGGGCTCAGCCGGGCAACTACTGGACCCAGGTCTTCGGCACCCGCCTCTGACCCACCCGGCTCCGGCGGTACGAGCACGCGCCCCGGCCGCCCCTTCGCGGCGGCCCGCCCCTCGTCGCCCCGCCGGACCCCCGCTCGTCCGGAGCCCCGTCCGGCACGCCCCGCGCGTGCCCGGCGGGGCTTCCGCGTGCGTCGGCGACGGCGACGGCGGGGGCTCAGGACCAGAGCCCGGCCAGGTGTCCGTGCAGGACCTCCTGGGCCTGCCGTGGTGTGAGGTGGCCGATGAGGACGTGCGCGGTGAGCCCGTCCGCGAGCGCCAGTACGGTCCTGGCCTCCCGCTCGGCATCGAAGGGCGTGGCACCTGCACCGGAAGTGGAGTCCGCGTCGGAACCGGAGCCGGAGCCGGAGCCGGAACCGGGGGCGCAACGGGAGCCGGAACCGGGGGCGGCGGCTCGGGCTTCGGCGATGAGGCCGGTGAACGCCTCCTGGAGCAGGGCGTAGTTCCGGCGCAGGGGCCCGGCGAGGGCCGGGCTGACGGCGGCCTGGGCCACGAAGGCCAGCCAGACCTTGGCCTCCGCGCGGTGCTCCTCCCCGAGCAGGGCGACCTCCGTGACCGCGTGCCCCAGTGCCGTGGCGGCCGACTGGGCCGGGCTCGCGATCAGGCGGGCCCGTACGCGTTCGCCGATCTCGTCCCCGATCGACCCCAGGGTGAAGACGAGCATCTCCTCCTTGGTGCGGAAGCACCGCTGCACGGCCCCCATCGACACCTGGGCGCGGGCCGCCACGTCGCGCAGGGTCACGCCCTCCAACCCGCTCTCGTCCGCGAGCCGACAGACGGCCTCGGCGATCTGCCGCCGCCGACCCTCGTGATCCACCTGCTTGGGCATGCCCCGTCGCCTCCCGCTCTTCGGCCCCGCGCCTCGTCCGGCGTGATTCCGTGTCGTCCGCCTGGTCCCGTCCCGTCCCGCGCCGTGGAGTCTATTCGATGCGGGCGCATCGGATCCTGGGCTACTGTTCCGATGCGAGCGCATCGAATCGCATGGCCTCGCCTCGCATGGCATCGGAATCGCGTCGGAATCAGGGACGGGAGCGCGGAACGTGGGACAGGAACAGTCGGAGCGGCAGGAACAGCCGGAGCGGCGAGAACGGCCGGACCGACGGGAACAGCGGGAGCACGACGAGCCGTGGCGGTGGGCGGCCGCCCGGCAGGCCGCGGCCGTTCGGGCGGGCGAGGTCACGGCCGTCGAGCTCGTCGACAGCCATCTGGACCGGATCGCCGCGGTGAATCCGCAGGTCAACGCCGTGAGCCAGCTCCTCGCGGACCGGGCCCGTCGGTCCGCGGCGGACACCGACCGCCGGCGCGCCGACGGGGAGGTACTGGGTCCGCTCGCAGGGGTGCCCTTCACGGTGAAGGAGACCACCGCCATCGAGGGCGTCCCCACCACCTACGGCGTCCCCCGGTTCCGCGACCTGGTCGCCCCCGCCGACGCGCCCCCGGTGGCCGCCCTGCGCGCCGCGGGAGCCGTACCCGTCGGGCACACCAACGTCCCCACCCTGATCCTGGCCGGCATGCACACCCGCAGCGAACTGTTCGGCGACACGGTCAACCCCTGGGACCCGGGGCGGACGCCCGGCGGCAGCAGCGGGGGCGACGCGGTGGCCGTGGCCACCGGCATGGCCGCGCTCGGCCTCGGCAACGACTCCGGCGGCTCGGTCCGCGTCCCCGCCCAGTTCTGCGGGGTGGCCGGACTGAAGCCGACGGCCGGGCGGTTCCCCGCCGACCACCGCTTCCTCGGCCCCGAGGACCCCGGCCCGGCCTCCCAGATGCTCGTCACCGACGGCCCGCTCGCCCGCCGCGTGGGCGACCTCCGCCTCGCCTTCGAGGTGCTGGCCCGGACCGACCCCCGCGACCCCCGGGCCGTACCGGTCCCCACCCACGGCGAACCACTCGGCGGGCCCATCCGGGTCGCCGTGGTCGCCGACCCCGGCGGGCACGGCGTCCACCCGGCGGTCCGCGAGGCCGTCCGCACCGCGGCCCGTGCCCTGGACGCGGCCGGATACGAGGTGCACGAGCAGGCCGACGTACCGTGCCTGGACGAGGCCCTGGACGCCTACGGCCGCATCACCATGACCGAGTTCGCCCCGGCCTGGCCCGCCGTGCGCACCCTGCTCGGCGACGGCGGGGACCGCTACATCGCCATGGCCATGGAACGCACCCCACCCGCGACCGCCGCCGAACTGGTCCGGCTGATGGGCACCTGGCTCACCATCCGGCGCTCCTGGGCCGAATTCCTCCACGCGTACCCGCTGGTGCTGGGCCCGTCCTTCACCGAACCCCCGGTCGAGCCCGGACTGGAATCCCGCGACCACGCGGGCCGGGACCGGGTCGCCACGGCCATGCGCCTGTGCACGGTCACCAGCTTCGTGGGCGTACCCGCCGTGGCGGTGCCCACCGGCACGGTCGACGGACTGCCCTGCGGCGTCCAGGTCATCGGACGCGCCTTCCGCGAGGACCTCTGCCTGGACGCGGCGCAGGCCATCGAGGACCGGCTCGGCGTCCTCACCCCCATCGACCCGCCCGCTCCCGCGCGGCCCGGATACGGGCCAGGTACGCGGCCCGCCAGATGACCAGACGGTCCCCGTGGAGCTCGACCAGGGCACGGATCTCCTCGCCCCGGGGCCCGGACAGGAGCTCCGGCCGGTACACGACCACCTGCGCCTGCTCCCGGGCCGCCGCCCGCACGCCCGGCTCGGGATCGTCCAGCAGACCCAGCGCGTTGACCAGGACCTCGGGTGCTTCGGCGCGACGCCCCAGCACCTCCATGGCGAGTGACCGCAGTTCCGGCGCCCCACCGGGCCCGGTGAGGGCGACGAGCCGGGCCGAGGAGAGTTCCCTACCGGCGTACGACAGGGCGCTGCGCGCGGTTCGTGACACCTCGGGGGCCGGATCGGACAGGAACGGCAGGGCCTCCTCCCATCCGACCCCGTGCCCGTGCTCCAGTCGGGTCAGGGCCCCGGCGCGGATCCGCGCGTGGTGGTGGCCGAGGAGAGAGCGCAGCGCTCCGCGGTCCTCCCGCAGGGCGCGCAGCACGACCGCGCCCACCCGCGGATCCGGGTCGTCCGCGTATCCCGGCAACTCACCGGTACCCAGGGCCCGGAGCGCGAGCAGTCCGTCGAGGGCCCGTGCCCGGACCGTGCCGTCGGCATGCTTCAGCAGACTCCGCAGGAGGGGCGCGTCCCCGGCCCCGCGCAGTTCCACGAGTCCGCTCACCGTCGCGGCCGTCACCCGCCCCGGGCGGGCGCACAGCGACCGGTACGCGGCGCCGGGATCCACGCCCACCGTCCGCAGCCCCGCGCGCGCCAGGCCGCGCACCCACGCGGAGGGGTCCGCGAGGAACGGCACGAGCTCCTCGGCCGACCCGAGCCGCCCGACGGCGGCGCCGCGTACCACGGCATCGGAGGCGGTGAGGAGACGGCCCCGGAGGGCGTCCCCGTCCGACCGGTCCATCAGGGTCCGCGCGGAGAGCCGTCGGATCCGCCGGTCACGGTGATCGAGCGCGAACCCGGCCAGGTCACCGGCGGTGGGCAGCCCCGCCGCGAGGGCGTCCCGCAGCACCACCAGCCGCACCTGGACGTCCCCGCACGCCTCCAGGAACCCGGCGAAGCGCTCCCGCGCCACCGCGTCCCGCCCCTGGGCGAGGGCCTCCCGGGCCGCCGTCAGGCGCTCCCCGATGTCGCGCTCGGACAAGGCGATCCCGTACAGGGCCACCGCGTCCAGCACCCCCGACCGAGCCCCGGCCCGTATCGCGTCCCGCTCGAATTCCTCCCTGCCCATACCGCCACCCTAACCACGCCCCCTGCCCCCACCTGCGCATTTTCCGCTCCTTTCCCACTCCGGCTCCGGGCCCCGGCGATCTGGCCGACACCGGGACGGGCGGACGGGACGGGCCCGCTCGGACGGCGGGGGCCGTCCGGGCGGGCCCGGGTGTGCGAAGGGACCGGTGGGTCAGTGGGCCACCGGTCAGCCGGTCGGCTGATCCTTCGGGAGCCAGGACTGCCAGGTGGCGCGGTTGTCCTTCACCCAGCGGGCCGCGGCCTCCTCCGGGGCCAGCTTCTCCTCCGCGATCATCAGGGAGACCTCGTTCTGCATCTCCTTCGTCCACCGGAACTTCTTCAGGAAGGCGGCCGCCTCCCCGCCGTCCTCGGCGAAGCGCGCGTTGAAGAACTTCTGCAGCGGGGTGTGCGGGTAGGCGCAGGCCACCTTCTCCGGATCCGCGTCGCAACCCTCCTTGTACGGGGGCAGCTTCACCTCCGTCATCGGCACCTTCTCGAACAGCCACTGCGGCTCGTACCAGTAGCTCAGGAAGGGCTTCTTCTCCTTCGCGAACTGCTTGATCTGCGTGATCTGCGCCGCCTCGGAGCCGGCGAAGACCACCTGGAAGTCCAGGTCCAGGTTCTTCACGAGCGCCTTGTCGTTCGTGACGTACGCGGGCGAGCCGTCCAGCAGTTGGCCCTTGCCGCCGCTCTCCGGAGTGGCGAACTCGTCGGCGTACTTGTCGAGGTTCTTCCAGTCGGTGACGTCGGGATGTTCCTTCGCGAAGTACGTGGGCACGAACCAGCCGATGTGCCCGGTCACCCCGAGGTCCCCGCCGCGGGCGATGGTGCCCTTGCCCTCGATGTACCGCTCCTCCTGCTCCGGGTGGCCCCAGTCCTCCAGGATGGCGTCCACCCGGCCCTGGCTGAGCGCGTCCCAGGCCGGTACCTCGTCGATCTGCACGGTGTCCACGCGGTAGCTCAACTCGTGCTCCAACAGGTACCGGGCCACGGCCACGTTGGCCTGCGCGCCCACCCAGGACTGCACGGACAGGGTGACCGTCCGCGAACCGGCGGCGTCCGCGTACGGAGAGGACTGCCGGGTCATGTCGGCGGCGCCGCAGCCGGTGAGCGCGGCCCCGGCCGTCAGCGCGGCGGCCGCCGCCAGCGCGACGATGCGGGTGCGAGCCATGTCAGGCCCCCTTTCCGAAGCGGGTACGGCGTTCCGTGGGCTGCGTGACCCGGTCCAGGACCAGACCCAGGCAGACGATCGCCGCGCCGGCGACCAGACCCGTGGCCAGATCGCCCTGGGCGAGACCGAACACCGCCTCGTAGCCGAGCGCCCCGCCGCCCACCAGGCCGCCGATGACGACCACGGCCAGCACCAGCACCACGCCCTGGTTCACGGCCAGCAGCAGGGCCCGGCGGGCCAGCGGCAGCCGGACCTGGAACAGCTGCTGCCGCGCGGTCGCGCCCAGCGACCGCGCGGACTCCAGCGCCCCCGGATCGACCTCGCGCAGACCCTGGGCGGTGATCCGCACCACCGCGGGCAGCGCGTACACCACCGCGGCGGCCACGGCGGGCGCCCGGCCCACCCCGAACAGCGCCACCACCGGGATCAGGTACACGAACTGCGGCATCGTCTGGAACACGTCGAGGACGGGCCGCAGCAGCCGGTCCACCCGGGCGCTGCGCGCGGCGGCCACCCCGAGGGCGAAGCCGAACAGCAGGGTCACCGACACCGCGGCCAGCACCTGGGACAGGGTGTCGAGGGCGGGCCCCCACACGCCGAGCACGCCGATCGCGGCCATCGCGAGGACCGCGGTGAGGGCGGTCCGCCAGGTGCCGATCAGCAGGGCGAGCACGCCCACCACCAGCAGCACCGACCACCACGGCAGCCACTGCAGGCCGGCGCGGAGCGGGTTGAGGACACCCGTCGTGAAGTGCGCCGCCCAGTCGGCGGTACCGCCGATGACGGGCACCCCGGAGTAGAGGTGCGCGGTCATCCAGTCCACGACCCGGTTCACCGGACCCGCGACGTCCACGGTCCAACCCCGCGGCCAGTCCAGCCGGTCCGCCAGGTGACCGACGGCCACGACCACGGCGAGCACCGCCACCGACACGGCGGCCGCGACCCGACCGGACCCGACCCCGCGGACCGGAGCGGCCCCGATCCGGGCGCCCGCGGCGGCCGTCACCCGGTCCAGCACCACGGCCAGCAGCACGATCGGCACGCCCGCGGCCAGCGCCGCGCCCACGTCCACCGAGGCCAGCGCCTGGTACACCCGGTCACCGAGACCACCGGCGCCGATCACCGACGCGATCACGGCCATGCCCAGCGCCATCATGATCGACTGGTTGACGCCGAGCAGCAGCTCCTTGCGGGCCAGGGGCAGCCGGGCCGTCAGCAGCCGCTGCCGCCCCGTCGCGCCCAGGGAGGCCGCGCCCTCCATCACCCCGGCGTCCGCACCGCGCAGCCCGAGCGCCGTCAGCCGCGCCATCGGCGGAGCCGCGTACACCACGGTCGCCAGCACGGCCGCCGGCACCCCGATGCCGAAGACCAGCACCACCGGCAGCAGATAGGCGAACGCGGGCAGCACCTGCATGGTGTCCAGGACCGGACGCAGCGCCCGGTCCATCCGGTCGGACAGCCCGGCGGCCAGTCCGAGGAGCGCGCCCAGCAGCACCGAAGCGAGGACCGCCACCACCATCAGGGCGAGGGTCTGGAGGGTGGGCACCCACATGCCGAGCAGCCCGCACACGCCGAAGGCGGCCACGGACAGCACCGCGAGGTGCGGCCCCGCCAGGCGCCAGGCCACCAACCCGGCCGCCGCCGTCACCCCGGCCCAGCCGAGCGCGAGCAGCAGCAGGTACACGGCCCGGACGGACACGACCACGGCATTGCTGACGTGTCCGAGGAAGTAGAGGAAGAGCGGGTGGCCGTCCCGGTTGTCGATGATCCAGTCGCTGGCACGGTCCAGCGGCCCCGACACGTCCACGGCCAGCCCGGCGGGCCAGCCACCGCCGCCCAGCAGGACGACGCCCAGGACGAGCAGCAGCACGGCGCCGGCCCCGATCAGACCGCCGCGCCCGAAGAGAGCGGCCCTGGTGGAACCGGTGCCCGGACCCGAGGGCGCGCCCCCGGACCCGCCGGGAGCCTCCGGCGGCGCGGTCCGACCCGCGGCGGAGGACGAACCGGCCGGGGAACCAGCGGCCGAAGCAGACGAAGAAGAGGAAGAAGAGGGGGAGGAAGAAGAGGAAGGGGAGGTGGCGGTGGTGCTCATCGGATCCACCGCCCCGCGCCGGACGTCCCGGGAACCCGGTGGACCCGCGGGCCGCCGCACGGCGGCGGCCAGGTGGTATGCGGATACATCAGGCCACCGCCTTCCCGGTCGCGGCCGGTACCCCGGCGACCACGCCCAGCAGCACCGACTGGTCGACCACCCCCAGGCACCGGCCGCCCTCGACGACCCGGGCGTTCTCCCCGGTCCGGGCGACGGCCTCGATGGCCTCGTGGACGGTGGCGGTCGGCGCCAGCGCCGGACCGCTGCCGGCCTCACCGGAGCGGGCGGGTCGCATCGCCGAGCGGACGGTCAGCACCTGCTCGCGCGGCACGTCGCGGACGAAGTCCCGCACGTAGTCGTCGGCGGGGGAGCCCACGATCTCCTCGGGGGTGCCCAGCTGCACGATCCGGCCGTCCCGCATCAGCGCGATCCGGTCGCCGAGCCGCAGCGCCTCGCTGAGGTCGTGGGTGATGAAGACCATGGTGCGGCCCTCCTCGCGGTGCAGTCGGACCACCTCCTCCTGCATGTCCCGCCGGATCAGCGGGTCGAGCGCGCTGAACGGCTCGTCGAACAGCAGCACTTCGGGGTCGACCGCGAGGGCGCGGGCGAGCCCCACCCGCTGCTGCTGGCCGCCGGACAGCTGACCGGGTCGGCGCCCCTCCATGCCGTCCAGACCGACCTTCGTCACGAACTCGGCGGCGCGCTCGCGGCGTTCGCCACGCCCCACGCCCTGGATCTCCAGCCCGTAGGCCACGTTGTCGAGGACGGTGCGGTGCGGCAGCAGACCGAAGTGCTGGAAGACCATGGCGGCCCGGTGCCGCCGCAGCTCGCGCAGCCGGGACGGGTCCATCGCGAGGACGTCCTCGCCGTCGATGGAGAGGGTGCCCGAGGTCGGCTCGATGAGCCGGGTCAGGCAGCGCACCAGCGTGGACTTGCCGGAACCCGACAGGCCCATCACGACGAACACCTCGCCCTTGCGGACGTCGAAGGAGACGTCGCGGACGGCGGCCGTGCAGCCGGTCCGCTCGCGCAGCTCGGCGGCGTCCAGGGCGGCCAGCTCGGGGTCGGCGGGCACCCGCTCGGGCTTCGGCCCGAAGACCTTCCACAGGTTCCGGACGGAGAAGACGGAGCCCTCGGCGGAGCCGCCACCGGAGCCGGAGCCGGAGCCGGAAACGGAGCCCGGAGCGCGGGCGGATCCGGAGGCCGAGCCGGAAGCGGTCCCGGGCTCGGGAGCGGGCTCCGGGACGGCGGTGGAACGGTCACTCGTGGTCGGGCTCATCGGCTGGTACCTCCCAGCAGTTCGGCGCACTTCTCCCCGACCATCAGCACCCCGATCATCGGGTTGACGGCGGTCATGGTCGGGAAGACCGACGCGTCGGCGATCCGGATGCCGGACAGGCCCCGGACCTTCAGCTCGGGCGTGACGACGGCGAGCGCGTCGTCCTCGGCCCCCATCCGGCAGGTCCCGGCCGGGTGGTAGACGGTGTGGGCGACCTGCCGCGCGTACGCGCTGAGCGCCTCGTCGGAGGTGATCTCCGGGCCCGGGCAGACCTCCCGCTTCAGCCAGCCCGCCAGCGGTTCGGCGGCCGCGATGCGGCGGGCGATCCGGATCCCGTCGACGAGTGTCCGGGCGTCGTAGTCCTCCTCGTCGGTGAAGTACCGGAAGTCCAGGGCGGGCTTCACCGAGGGGTCGGCGCTCGTCAGGTAGAGCCGGCCGCGGCTGCGCGGCTTGGGGATGTTCGGGGTCATGGACACCCCGTGGGCAGGGCGTTCGTAGCCCAGCCGCTCCGGGTTGTCGGTGAACGGCACCTGGTAGAAGTGGAACATCAGGTCCGGACCCTGGGCCGTCGGGTCCCGGCGGACGAACAGCCCGGCGTCGGAGTCCATGGCCGAGTTCTCCGGTATCGGCCCGTCGGTCTCCCAGACGATGACGGACTCGGGGTGGTCGAGGAGGTTCTCGCCGACCCCCGGCAGGTCGTGCACGACGGGGATGCCGAGGGCCTCCAGGTCAGCGCGCGGCCCGATGCCCGAGTGCAGGAGCAGCCGCGGCGAGTCCACGGCGCCCGCGCAGACCAGCACCTCGTGGCGGGCCCGCACCAGGTGTTCCCGGCCGTCCGCGGTGCGCACGTGCACGCCGGTGGCCCGGGTGCCCGCGAGCTCCAGGCGGAAGGCCCAGGTCTCCAGCGCGATGTGCAGGTTCGGCCGGTCCAGGAAGGGGTGCAGGTACGCGACCGAGGCCGAGGACCGCTTGTTGTCCTCGGGGTGGTAGGCCAGGTCGAAGAAGCCGACGCCCTCGTGGAAGGCGTCCCTGTTGAACCCCTCGACCCGGGGCACGCCGAGGGCCTCCTGGGCCGATTGGACGAAGTCGCGGGCGATGGCGTTCCGGTCGTCCTCGTGGACGGGGACGATGTTGTTGCGGAGCCGGTCGAAGTACGGGTCCATGGCTGCCGCGTCCCAGCCCTCGGCCCCGGCCTCGGCCCACTCGTCCCAGTCGGAGGGCAGCGGCTTGAAGGAGATCAGGGTGTTGTGGGAGGAGCAGCCGCCCAGTACGCGGGCCCGGCTGTGCCGGATGTGCGAGTTGCCGCGGGGCTGCTCGGTGGTGGGGTAGTCGTAGTCCAGCTCGCCGCCGAGCAGCCCCATCCAGCGGCGCAGGGTGAGGACGTCGTCGCGGCCGACGTCGCTGGGACCGCCCTCGATGACGGCCACGGTGACCGAGGGGTCCTCCGTCAGCCGGGAGGCGATCACGGATCCGGCGGTGCCGCCGCCGACGACCACGTAGTCGTACTCCCGCACGGCCTGCGTGTCGTGCTCGTCGTGCTCGTCGTGCGTGGGGTTCATGCCCGGTCCTCCTGGTTCCCGTTCCGTGTGCCGTCCTGCTGTTCGCCGGCGAACCAGCGGACGGGGCGCGGGGCGAGGTTCCGGTAGACGTGCTTGGCCTCGCGGTACTCGGCGAGTCCGGCGGGGCCCAGTTCGCGGCCGATGCCGGACTTGCCGAAGCCGCCCCATTCGGCCTGCGGCAGGTAGGGGTGGAAGTCGTTGATCCAGACGGTGCCGTGGCGGAGCAGTCCCGCCATCCGGCGGGCCCGGTCCTCGTCGGTGGTCCACACCGCGCCGGCGAGGCCGAACTCGGTGTCGTTGCCGAGGGCGAGGGCCTCCTCCTCGGTGCGGAAGGTCTCCACGGTGAGGACCGGGCCGAAGACCTCCTCGCGCACCACGCGCATGCCGCGGTGGCAGCGGTCGAGGACGGTGGGGCGGTAGAAGTAGCCGGGGCCGTCCGGTCGGGTGCCGCCGGCGCGGAGCACCGCGCCCTCGGCGAGGGCGGAGGCCACGTACTCCTCGGTGCGGACCCGCTGGGCGGCGGAGACCAGCGGACCGCATTCCACACCGGGTTCGGTGCCGCGGCCCAGCCGGATCAGCTCGGCCCGTCGGGCGAGTTCGGTGACGAACCGGTCGCGCAGCGGCTCCTCGACGATGAGGCGGGAGCCGGCCGAGCAGACCTGCCCGCTGTGCATGAACGCGGCGTTGAGGGCCTGGTCCACGGCGGTGTCGAAGCCCTCGGGGGTGGCGCAGGCGTCCGCGAAGACGATGTTGGGGTTCTTGCCGCCCAGTTCGAGCGCGACCTTCTTGACGTTGTCCGCGGCGGCCCGCGCCACCGCGGTGCCACTGGCGAGGCCGCCGGTGAAGGAGACCAGGTCCACGTCGGGGTGGTCGGCCAGGCGGGCGCCCACGGTGGGCCCGGGGCCGGTGACGAGGTTCGCGGCGCCGAGCGGCAGCCCGGCCTCCAGCAGCAGCTCCACCAGGGCGACCGTGGTCAGCGGGGTGAGCTCACTGGGCTTGATGACGAAGGTGTTCCCCGCGGCGAGGGCCGGGGCGATCTTCCAGCTGGCCTGGAGGAGCGGGTAGTTCCACGGGGTGATCAGGGCGCAGACGCCCACCGGCTCGTGGACGACCACGCTGTGCACCTCGGTGGAGCCGGCGTCGACGACGCGTTCGCCGCTCTCCTTCTCCACGAGGTCCGCGAAGTAGCGGAAGGCGTCGCCGACGCAGTCCACGTCGACGCGGCCCTCCTCCAGGGTCTTGCCGGTGTCCCGGCTCTCCAGGGCGCCGATCCGCTCCCGGTCCCGTTCCAGCAGGTCGGCGACCCGGCGCAGCAGGGCGGCGCGCTCGGCGACGGGTGTGCGGGGCCAGGCGCCCGCGTCGAAGGCGGCCCGGGCGGCGGCCACCGCGTCGTCGGTGTCCCGGACGCCGCCTTCCGCGACGACCGCGAAGGCGGTGCCGTCGGCGGGGTCGATGATCGGGCGCGTGTCGCCGGAGAGTGATGCTCGCCACTCGCCGCCCACGTGGATGGTCTGTTGTGCTGCGGTCACTTCGGGTACTGCCTTTCGTTCCTTCGGATCCCCCGGCCACGCGGCGGAGGTGACCCTCCTGCCGGTCGCCCGGAGACCCGGCCCGTGCCCGGGGTTCCGGGAACCATGTGACGGACGGGGTGGAAAGTGACCCGCTTCACGGGGTGTATCTCATATATCGGGCAATTTCGGGCACGAAGAAGCCCCGGTGCGGGAACCACGACGTGCCGTGGTTCCCACCCGGGGCCCGGGTGCTGCCTGCGAAAACAGTGCAAAAGGGTAGTGAAGGTGCGAATGGGATCCGTGTGATCGGTGCGGGGGAGACCCCGGCCGGGGTGTCGGCAGGACCGCCGTGGGGGCACGCTCCTCCGGCGCGCCCCGGCCGGGGCGCCTGTGTGGCGGGCCCGCTCCGCGCCCGCGCGGTGGGGGTGGGAGCGGGTCCCGCAGGGGCCGGGGGGTGCCCTGTGGGGGCGCCGTACCCGGCCCGGCCGTCAGGGAGCGTCGACCAGGACCCGACCGTCGGTCCGTACGGCCCCGGCGAGCCCGTTCGCGTACGCGGACTGCACGCGGGCCCGCTCCGTCGCGTTCGGCACGGCGTTGGTGCAGGCGGTGCCCGCGCTGGAGCCGGACATCAGCTGGCTGCACGGGCCGGGCTTGGTGTCCGGGAGGCCCAGGCTGTGGCCCAGCTCGTGGGCGGTGATCCGGGTCTTGTCGTACCCGTCGGTCACGGCCTGGGCGCCCAGCTCGACCCGCACCTGCCGTCCGGGGCGGACCGGTCCGAGGGTGGCCTGCGGCCAGCCGGTGGTGGCGACGATGACGATCTCGGCCCGCACCCCGGGGGTGGCCGCGACCAGGCGCACGTTGCTGACGTTCGCGTTCCAGGTGGCGACCCCGGCGGCGACGGCCGACTCCCAGCCGACGGCCCGACTCGCGTCGTAACGGAGCGTCACGACGGCCGCGGCGGCGTCCGGTGCGGCCGTGGGTGCGGGGGCCGCGCCCGCGGCGGTGGCGGCGGCGAGGACGAGGGCGGCGGCGGAGGTGCCGGCTTTGAGCCAGGTGCGGAGGGACATGCGCGTGCTCCTTCACAGGTGGGGGACCCGGCTCGTGGGGGGAGCCGGGGCGCGGAGGCACTGCCACCGCCCGCCGGTGGCCCGGGCGTTCGGACGGCGGCCCCTCCGGAGCCCTAAGAAGGTAGCCCCGCGCGCCAGTTGCTCATCATGCACCTGTCAGCCATTTCCGGAGGGGCCGCTCCGGCCGCCGCCCGGTGAGCGGGCGCCCGTGTCCGCAGAGCGGTACGCACCCTGAGGTCGCTGCCGCCCGAGTCGCCCTGAGCCCACCACCCGTGACGCTCCGTCCGCCCCGGGCCATCGCCTGCGGGTAGCCTCGCGCCATGAGTGACGGTGAGGACGCGGCCACGGCGGTCGACGAGGGCGCCATGGTCGCGGAGGCGAGGGCGTCACTCGCCGCCGGGCGGAACGGCGAGCAGGCCTTCGCCGCGTTGGCCGCGCGGACCGGTCGGTGGGGCGTCTCCCTGTTGGCCGTGTGCGAGGCCCTGGGCGTGCCCCGACCCGATGCCGAGGCCCGCCTCCGCGAGCTGGAGGGATTCTTCTCCGAGTTCGCGGTGGGTGAGGAGGAGGACCTCGCCTTCACGCTCGCGTTCGGGCACGCCTTCCTCGTGGACCGCGTACCGGAACCCCACGATGTGCCCCTCCGCGACCTCCTGGCCACCGCCGCCGGCGCCCGAGGCGGCTTCCCCGCCGGTCTGCTCGGCTGGTTTCGTACCGGGGAACTCACGAAGATCTTCCTCTACTTCGCCAAAACCCGGTTCTGGAACGAGCGCGGATCACCGCCGGACTTCTGGGCGGCGATGATCGCCGCCGGCGAACTCCTGGCCGCCCGGGACGGAGCGGACCACGGCGACGTGACGGCGGGGCTGGAACGATGCCGCGCACAGGCCGCCGCCCTCGACGCCCGGGGGCGGCCCGGCGGACACGTCACGCGGAAGCCAGGGGAGTAGGCGCCTCCGCCGCTGCCCCGCCCGCGCCGGCGCCGAACCGGCCCGCTGGGTAAGGGCCTTCGGCCAGCCCTCGTCGCGGCCCGCCCCTGGCCGGGCGTCACCGCCCGCGCCGACGCCGCCCTCCGGGCACTCTGACGGCACGCCCGAGCAGGGGTCACCGGGGGGCCGCCGCTCCACACGGCGGCGCGGCGGCACCCCGGTGAGCCGTCGGGGGCCGGCCGGTCACGGCCGCCCCCCGGGCCGACCTCAGGCGAGGTGGCGCACGAAGAACCGCTGAGCGGCGTCACCGGCATGGGCGGGCACACCCGTGTGCCCGCCCGTGTTGGCGTGGAGGGTCTTATCCGCCGAGCCGAAGGCGTCGAACAGGTCCAGTGCGGCCTGCCGGTCGTTCCCCTCGTCGTCCCACTGGAGCAGGACGTGCACCGGGACGGTCACCCGCCGGGCCTCCTCGAAGCTGACGCGGGGCACGAAACTGCCGGCGAACAGCACGGCGGCCGACACCCGCGGTTCGACCGCGGCGAGCCGCGTCCCGACGGAGATCAGGCCCCCCGAGTATCCGACGGGCCCGCCGAGTCCGGGCAGGAGGACCAGGGAATCCAGGGCCGTCCGCCATTCCGGGACCGCCCGCTCGACGAGCGGCAGGACGAGCTCGTCGACGAGCCGGTCCCCGACCGGTTCGCCGTCCCGGAGCCGCCGGCGCAACTCCGCCCGGGCCCGGTCCACCCCGGGCAGCCGGGGCCGCTCCCCACTGCCGGGGAGTTCGAGGGTGGCCGAGGCGAAACCGTCCGCGGCGGCCTGCCGGGCCCGGGCGACCAGCCGCGGGTACATGGCGTCGAGACCGAGCGGCGGATGCCCCAACAGGACCAGGGGCGCCGCGGCGGACGCTCCGGACGAGGGAGCCGCGGAAGCGGAGAGGGACGGGGAGGAGGAGGGAGCCGCCGGGTCGGGCGCGCTCGCGGGCGTCCAGAGGATCCCGGGGACCCCGTCGAGGGTGAAGCGGCGCTCGCGGACGCCGTCGTCGAGGAGCTGTTCGGAGAGGAAACGCATGGTCGTGCCTTTCGGGAGTGCTGAGGAAACGGCGCTCCCGGACGACCTGTCTACCGTCCGACCGTGACCCCGCAGAGGAGCACCCACGTCTGTACAACGTCCACGGGTACCACCTCCTGCTCTCCGACACGGTCGACCGGAACCTAGCAGGCCGCCACCGCGCCACGCCATCGGGTTTCCGCGCCCGCCGGCGCACCGCCGGCCCCACCCCGCGCCCGCCGTCCGCCGCCGCCCGCACACGCCGGCGCCCCGCCCGCCCCCGCGCCCGGCCGGCCCCGGTTGACGCGGGCGGGCCGGGGGAGCGACCGTGACCGGCATGGGGAGACGAAACCGGCTGTTCGCACTGCTCTGCTGCCTGCTCCTGGGCGGCGGACTGCTCGTGGCCTTCAGCACCGGAGGGGAGGACGGGCACCCGCACGGGGCGGGCTCCGCGGCCGGGCCCGCGCCCGAGGACTTCACCGACATCCGCCTCGTCCCCGCCGACGCCCCGGCCCCACGGCCCGGACCCGACGCCTCCACCGGATCCGTCCGCGTGGACTGCGGCCGCACCGAGGACGGCCACTACAACCAGGACAACCTCGTCGTGTCCCCCGGACTCCGCGGCGGGGCCCACCACACCCACGCCTACGTGGGCAACACCTCCACCGACGCCCTCTCCACCGACCGCAGCCTCGCCGCCGCCCCCACCACCTGCCGCAACGGCGACCGCTCCGCCTACTACTGGCCCGTCCTGCGCCGCACCGACCGACCGGCCCGCCTCCCGTACGAGAAGGCCGCGGGCCACGGGAACGCGGGCGGCGTCCTGGTGCCGGCCGATGTCCGCGTCGAGTTCCGCGGCAACCCGGTGGCCAAGGTCGTGCCGATGCCCCGCTTCCTGCGCGCCCTGACCGGGGACGCCGTCGCGTACACCGAGGGCGACACCGGCAAGGTCCGGGCCCGCTGGGGCTGCGCGAGCCTGCCCGACCGCGCCACCACCCGCTACCCCCGCTGCCCCACCGACGGGGACCGCCTCACCCGCACCCTGGTCTTCCCCAGCTGCTGGAACGGCCTCGACACCGACCGCCCCGACCGCACCCACCTCACCTTCCCCGCCCCCAACGGGGTCTGCCCGCCCGACCGCTTCGCCATACCCGAACTCCGCCTCACCCTCGCCTACGCCCTGCCCGCCGCCGACACCCCGATCGCCCTGGACTCCTTCCCCGAGCAACGCCACAGCCCCCTCACCGACCACGCCATGTTCGTCAACGTCATGACGGATCATCAGATGGAGGGTGTCGTTCACTGCCTGAATTCCGGCCGCCGCTGTTGAACCGGGCGACCCGTCCGTGTGTGTTGAGCACGAGTACGGGAACGAGGTCGTGCGCGCGCACGACGCCCGAGGGACGGAGCTGATGAGATGGCCGGACGACCATGGCCCCGCAACAGGCGGGGCTCCACCGACGAGGCGCTGATCAGGACGGTGTACGAAGAGCACGGCGGGGCCCTACTGGCCTACGCGACCAGGCTGACCGGTGACCGCGCCGCCGCCGAGGACGTCGTCCAGGAGACCCTGATACGGGCCTGGCGGCACTCGGACGCCCTTGCCAACGGCAAGGGGTCGGTGCGCGGCTGGCTGCTCACCGTGGCCCGGAACATCATCACCGACCGGTACCGGGCGAAGGCCGCCCGGCCCGCCGAGGTCGCAGGATCCCCGGCCACCCCGCCCACGGAGGAGGACCACGCGGACTCGGTCGTGGACACCATGACCGTGCTCGGCGCCCTCGACCGGCTCTCGCCGGAACACCGCGACGTGCTCACGGAGCTGTACTACCGCGAGCGCAGCGTCGCGGAGGCGGCCCGGAACCTCGGCATCCCCGAGGGCACCGTGAAGTCCCGCTCGTACTACGCCCTCAGGGCCCTCCGCGCGGGAGTCGCGGAGGACCCGGACGGTGCCGCGGCCGCGACCGCGGCCCGTGCCGCAGGAAACGACCGGTCGGGCGGGCCGCGCCCGCCCGCCGGATTCAAGGAGGTGGTCGCGTGAACCGGCAGCAGCACGAAGAGGAGGTCCTGACCGGCCCGTACGTGCTCGGGGTCCTCGACGAGACGGAGACCCGGCAGGTGGAGCGGCACCTGGACGGCTGCGAAGGCTGCCGCCAGGAGGTCGCCGCCCTGCGGGAGATGGAGGCGGCGCTCGGCGAGGTCCCGCCCGAGGCGTTCCTGGACAGCCCGCCCGAGGGCGGAGACCTGCTGCTCCAGCGGACCCTGCGCCAGGTACGCGGCGAACGCGCCGGCGCCGAACGCCGGCACCGGGCCCTCCTGGGCCTGGCCGCGGCCGCCGCCCTCGCCGCCGTCTTCTGGGCCGGCACCGCGGTCCCGGACGACGCCCCGCCGACGGCCCTGCCCGCCCCGCCCACCGCCACGGCCACCCCCGCCCCGCCGGTCCCCGGCACCCGGGTCGCCTCGGCCACCGACCCCGGCAGCGGGGCCCGGATGACGGTACGGGTCACCCCGGCGGCCCGATGGGTCCGCGTGCACGCGGCGGTCACGGGCCTGCCCGCGGGCGAGAAGTGCCGACTGGTCGTGGTCGGCCGCGACGGCAGCCGCAGCACGGCGGGCAGTTGGGTCGTGGGCGGCGAGGGCAAGGGCGCCTCGCTGGACGGCTCGGCGGCCGTGGACCCGGCGGTCGTCGGCGCGGTCGTGGTCGAGAACGAGGCGGGCAGGGAGTTCGTGACGGTGCCCCTGCCCACCGCGGTGTAGCCGCGGCGCGGAGCCCGGCCGTGCCCTCGCCGGGCGGCCCGTGGCCGTCCGCCGCACGGCATCGTCCGTCACCCGCCCCGCACGCGGCCGTACCCCCTCCTCGCCGCACGCGGCCTCCCGAGCGCCGACCGGGCCCCGACCCGGTCGGCGCTCACGCGTTCCCGCGCGCGCCCGCCGCCTCGGGCTGCCACCCCTCGCCAGCGGACTGCGAACTGCCAACTGCCCTTCACTGCTTGGCACCTGATGCCTGGAGCCTGAGCGCGCTCGTCCTGCCCTCCTCGCCCGGCCCCGCCCGAAGCCCCCGGAAGAAATTTCCGGATCCCGTTGAACCCGCCCCAGGCGGGCCGCGTGTTTCCCGTGCCGACAGAAAACGCGAACGATCCGATCACGGGAGAAACCATGAGGAACCTGAGCAAATACGGTGTCATCGCGGTGGCCGGTACGGCCCTGGTCCTGGGCGCCACCGCCTGCGGCCCGCAGGAGAACCAGGCCGGCTCCGTGGCCCAGGCGCCCGCCGGTGCCGCCGCGGCCACCGGCTCCGGCTCCGCATCGGGCTCGGGCTCCGGCTACGGCGACGAGGAGGCGGCGCCGGCGGGCGGCGCCACCGCCTCCGGGCCGCTCGCCGTCCGTCAGGACGCCCGGCTCGGCCCCGTGGTCACCGACGCGGAGGGCTTCACCCTCTACCGCTTCGACAAGGACACCGCGAAGCCCTCCTCCTCGGCCTGTGCCGGGGACTGCGCCAAGACCTGGCCGCCGGTCCCGGCCGGGAGTACGCAGCCAGGGGCCGTGGACGAGGCCCGCACCGGTTCCGTCCAGCGCGCCGACGGCACGAAGCAACTCACCCTCGGCGGTTGGCCGGTCTACCGCTTCGCCAAGGACACCGCCCCCGGCCAGACCAACGGGCAGGGCGTCGGCGGCACCTGGTTCGCCCTGACCCCCGAGGGCGGCAAGGCCGGAGCGAAGAAGCTCCCGGCGCTCTCCCTGGCCGAGGACCCCGCCCTCGGCAGGATCATCCGCGATGGGCAGGGTCGTACCCTCTACCGGTTCACCAAGGACACCGCCTGGCCCATGAAGTCGAACTGCACGGGCGCCTGCCTGGAGAAGTGGCGCCCCGCCAAACCCGTGGACGTGAACCGGGTCGAGGGCATCGACCCCGAGAAGCTGATCACCTACACCCGGCCCGACGGCACGAAGCAGCTGACGGTGGACTGCTGGCCGCTGTACTGGTTCACCGGGGACAAGACCCCCGGGGACACGAACGGGCAGGGCGTGGGCGGCACCTGGTTTGCCGTCACGGCCCAGGGCAAGCTCGCCAAGTAGCCGCCGTTCCGGTGGCCCGTCGGTCGAACGGCGGGCGGTGCCCGGCGGGTACGGGGGATAATGCTGCGGTCACAGCACGTCAGGGCACGGGGGGCACCACGATGGGGGCGGCAGAGGACACGGACCCGGGGACGGAGGCGGGGACGGAGGCGACGCCGGGACCGGGTTCGGGTTCCGAGACCCGGTCGGTGGCGGTCCCGGTACCGGCCCCGGTCCCCGCGGAGCAGGTGGCCACGGCGTCGCGGGTGACGGTGGCGGTCCCGGGTCTGGTCGCCGGGGCCCGCCCCGAGGACTCCGGGGCCCTGTGGCGGCTGCGGAGCGGCGGCCGTCAGCTGGACGCGAACCTCGTCCGCCACCTCCCCGGCACCGGCGGCACCCCGTCCACCGAGACGGACGTGGACGTGGTGCTGCTGGCCGTCTCCGGCAGCGGCACCCTCACCCTCGACGGCACCGACACCCCGCTCCGGCCGGGCCTGCTCGCCTTCCTGCCCCGTGGCGCCACGCGGGCCGTGTCGGCCGGTGCGGACGGCCTGGTCGTACTGACCGTGCACGGCCGGCGCCGGGGCATGAGCATCGCGCCCGCCCGCCCCGGCACGCCCCCGCCGCCCTGTGCGGTCCACCTGGTGTGCGTCCGCTGCCACCGGCACGCGATAGAGGCGGACGCCCGCTACTGCACCGGCTGCGGCACCCCGCTCCCGGCCCGCTCGGGATCCTGACCACCGCCCGTCCGCACCGCCCCGCGACCGTGCGGGTACGGGCCCCGAGCAGCGGGGGAGCGGCCGCATAAGGTCGGGGGCATGACCTCATCACCCACCGGCAGCGCCTTCGACGCGCTGCGCTCCGACGCGCTGACCGACCCGGAGGAGCTGCGCCGGACCTACGACCTGCCCGGGGAAGCGGCCCTGCGCAAGCAGATGGACGAACTGACCGACGAGACACGCCGGTTGATCGGTTGCTCCGGACTGGTGATGATCGCCAGCACGGACGCCGAGGGCCACTGCGACGTGTCCCCCCGGGGCGGACCCGCCGGCTTCGTCGCCGTCCTGGACTCGCGGACCCTCGCCATACCGGACGCCACGGGCAACAAGCGACTGGACACCCTCCGGAACGTCATCGCCACCGGGCGGCTCGGACTGCTCTTCCTCATCCCGGGGCGCGCCACCACCCTCCGGGTCAACGGCCGTGCCTGCGTCTCCACCCGGCCCGAGCTCCTCTCGCAGCTCACAGCCGTGGGCAAGCCCCCGGCCAGCGCCCTCGTCGTGGGCATCGAGGAGGTGTACCCGCACTGCCCCAAGTCGCTGCTGCGCGGCGGGGCCTGGAAGCCGGAGCAGTGGCTCCCCGCCGACGCCCAGCCCTCCTCGGCCCAGGTCACCCTCGCCCAACTCCGCATGCCGAGCCTGACCCTGGCGGACATCGAGCGCGCGGAGGAGGAGTCCCTGAAGTACCGCTACGAGTGACCGGGGCCGCCGCCGGCGCCGCCCTCGGCGAGTTGGGCGCCGTCGAAAACTCCGTAGGCGGCGGCGGGCGTTCTGCGGCAGGCTCGGAGGGCCCCGGGGCGGGGCCGGAGCGAAGGGCGGACGCGATGGCGGAGGGTGCGATGGACGGTAGGACCGACCGGGCGAGGGACGGCGCGGCGGACCGGGCCGCGGGAGGTGCGGTGCGGGCGAACGAGACGACGGTGCCGGTGCTGCCCTGCGTCTCGGCCACGGAGACCCTGGAGTTCTACCGGGCCCTGGGCTTCCGGGTGACGTACGAGCAGACCCGGCCCTACCTCTACCTCGCCGTGGAGTGGTCCGGATTCTCCCTGCACTTCGGGGCGCCACCGCAGGGCTTCGACCCGGCGCGGGAGGACGGGGCCGCCTGCCTGGTCCTGGTCGACGAAGTCGCCTCGTACCACGCGGAGTTCACCCGGGCCCTGCGCGCCGCCTACGGGAGGGTGCCCTCGAAGGGACGGCCGCGGATCACCCGCTACCGGCCCGGGGCCAGCCGGTTCACCCTGGTGGACCCCTCCGGGAACTCCCTGATCTTCATCCGCCGAGACGAGCCCGCGGAGCTGGAGTACGGCGGTTCCCAGGAGCTGACGGGTCTGGCCAAGGCCCTCGACAACGCCCGCGTCTTCAGCGAGTTCAAGCACGAGGACCGGACCGCGCTGAAGATCCTCACCACGGCCCTGCGCCGGCACGAGGACACCGCCCCGCGCGCCGACGTGGCCCGCACCCTGGCCACCCTGGTCGAACTGGCCACCGCGCTGGAGGACCCGACCGCCGCCGAGACCTGGCGGGCGCGCCTGGCGGCCCTGGACCTCACGGACGCCACGGAACCGCGACCGGGCCCGGAGGCGCCATCGGAAGCGGGATCCGCAACGCGACCTGACGCGGGACCTGAAGCGGGCCCGCCCTCCGGTCCCTGATCCGGCGGGATCAGGCGGCCCGAGGGCCGCGCTCCGACGGCCGCTCCGCGTGCGCGTCCACGGTGACGTGCGGGGCGAGGGCCCGCAGGAAGTCGGGGGCGTCGAAGAGCTCGCCCGCGGTGACCGCGCCGACGACGCCGGCCCGGGTCCGCCCGGAGAGGACCCGTTCCACGGCCTCCACGACCAGCGGCGCGGTCACCGCGTAGATGTCGCGGCCGGTCGCCGTGATCCGGCGCTCGGTGCCGTCGCGGCGGACGAGCACGTCGACCGTGAAGGTCTGCCCGGAGCGGCCGCTCGTGTCCACCGCCGCCGGCGCCGGGGAGTCCGGCGCCACCACCTCCCGCGCCGCCTCCGTGTTCATGTAGGTGGTCACGTCGGGGATCGCCAGGTGCCGGGGGACCGTCACCACATCGGCCATGGTGAACTCCCCGACCACCGGCCGGGGGCCGAGCGGGGCCGGGAACTCCCAGTCCAGGACCGGGGCGGCGTCGGTCCGGCGCTCCCACCGGCCGCCGCGGTAGCGCAGCCGGGCGCCACCGCGCCGCTCCCGGGAGACGGCGCCGGACAGCCGGGTGCCGGCCGTGGGGTGCCAGTCGCTGAGCGCGTAGGCGATGTGGGCCTCGTCCGCGCCCGTCCGACCGCCGAGTGCGGCGGTCACCAGCAGGTCCCCCAGCCCGCCGAAGAAGGCCATGGCCGGCACGACCAGCGCCCCGGCGGACGACGCCCGCTCGCCGTAGTGGGCGAAGGTGTCCATGTTCGCTTCGAGTTCGGCCGCCACGTCCAGGTACGGGACACCGACGCGCAGCGCCGCCTCGATCACGGGGCCGGCCGTCGAGGCGAAGGGACCGGCGCAGTTGACCACGGCCACCGTGCCGGCGAGGGCCCGGTCCAGGGAGTCCGGGTCCGCCGCCGAGGCCGCCACCGCCCGCAGCCCGAGCCCGGCCGCGAACTGCTCCAGGACCCGCGGATCGCGGCCCGAGGGCACGGGCACGAACCCCCTTGCGACCAGCTCCGCGACCACGAACCGCCCCGTGTGTCCGTACGCCCCGAACACCGCCACCCGCCGACCCGCACCGGCCCCGCGCTCCGCTCCCGACCCCATGACACCCTCCCGCGCACTTCCGCCCTCCCGCGCCGGTTCCGGCCCGCCGCGGCTTCGTGACCTCATCCTGTCCCGCGCCACCGACCCCGCACGAGTGTCGGAAACGACGTAGCCCGTACACTTTCGGACATGCCCCGCGTCGCCCTCGCCGTCACCGACGGCATGCTCCACTACGAGCTGTCCGTGGCCCTGGAGATCTTCGGATCCGACCTGAGCCACGTGGTCGACCCCTGGTACTCCTTCGCCCTGTGCGGGCCCGGCCCCGTCCGCGTGGACCGCTTCCTCCTGGAGCCCGAACACGGCCTGGACCGCCTCGCCGAAGCCGACACCGTCATCGTCCCCGGCTGGGCCGACACCGACCGCGAGCCGTCCCCCGAGCTGGTGGCCGCCGTGCGCGCCGCCCACCGGGCCGGCGCCCGCGTGGCCTCCCTGTGCACCGGAGCCTTCGTCCTCGGCGCCGCCGGACTCCTCGACGGCCGCCGCTCCACCACCCACTGGGCCCACACCCGGGAACTGGCCCGCCGCCACCCCGCCACCACCGTCGACCCGGACGTCCTCTACGTGGACAACGGCGACGTCCTCACCTCCGCCGGCAAGGCCGCCGCCATGGACCTCTGCCTCCACCTGGTCCGCCTCGACCACGGCTCGGCCGCCGCCAACCGGATCGCCCGCCGCCTCGTCATCCCCCCGCACCGCGACGGCGGCCAGGCCCAGTTCATCGCCACCCCGCTGCCCGCCCCCGGCCACCACCCCCTCGCCGCGCTCCTGCCCTGGGCGCTCGCCCGACTGGACCGGCCGCTGACCGTGGAGGACCTGGCCCGCCGGGCCGGCCTCAGCTCCCGCCACCTGGCCCGGCACTTCAAGCACATCACCGGCACCACGCCCCTCAACTGGCTGCACACCCAGCGCATCCGCCGCGCCCAGGAGCTGCTGGAGACCACCGACGCCACCGTGGACAGCATCGCCGAGACCACCGGCATGGGCACCGCCACCACCCTGCGCCGCCACTTCCACCGCACCGTCGGCGTCCCACCCGACGCCTACCGCCGTACCTTCCGGCCCTGAGGGAGGACACCGGCTGCCCGCGTTCGCGTTCGCGGTCGGCGTGACGATTCCGCGCAACGGTGAAGATCGTCCAGCGGGCCGTTTCGCCGGGCAGGGTCGAGGGGCCGACCCTCCGAGGGGTCGGTACCACGGACCTGCGGAGGTGGCTCATGCCCCGGAACCCGAGGGCGGCGTGGCGTTCCTCGCCGTACCGCCCGGTGCTCGACAACGCGGTGCTGCGCCGGGTCCTCCCGGGGTTCGCCTTCTCCTCGCTGGGCGACGGCATGGCCGTGGTGGCGGTGGGCTGGCTGGCGATCGAGCTGGCGCCGCCGGCCGACCGCGGGCTCTGGGTGGCGCTGGCGGCGGCCGCTTACACCGTGTCCGGCGCGGTGGGCGGGTTCCTGCTCGGGCGCTTCCTCCGACACGTCCCGCCCGCCCGGCTGGTGGCCTGGGACGCGCTGCTGAGGGCGACGGCGCTCGGCACGATCCCGGTGTTGCACGCGACCGGGCTGCTCGGCGTCGAGGGGTACGTGGCACTGCTGGCGGTCTCGTCCCTGCTGCACTCCTGGGGTCAGGCGGGGATCCAGACCCTGATCGCGCGGGTGTTGCCGCGGCGTGACCACCTGGCGGGGAACGCCGTCCTGGCGGCGGCGGGCTCGCCGGCCACCGTGCTGGGGCCGGCCCTGGCCACGCTCCTGATCGCCTTCGGCGGCCCGGCGACGGTCCTGGCCGTGGACGCGGCCACCTTCCTCGTCCTCGCGGCGACCTTCCTGACCGCCGTACCCGCGGGCACCGCCACCCCGGGCGAGGCTCGCGGGGCCCCCGGCGCGGAGCAGGCGGGGGACCGTCCGGCAGGGTGCTCCGGCGGGCGGTCCACCGGGCTCGCTGTGATCCGGAGCACCCCGGCGCTCTCGGGACTGCTCCTGCTGAGCTCGGCCTTCTTCCTCCTCTTCGGCCCGGTGTACGTCGCGCTGCCCGTGCAGGCCGCGCAGGGCCCGGGGGTGGGGCTCCTGGCGGCGTACTACACTGCCTTCGGAATCGGCGCCGTACTCGGCTCGGTGCTCACGGGGCTGCTCCGCCGGCTGTCGCCGTGGCCCGTGACGATCGGGCTCGTCATCGGGTTCGGCCTGCTGATGCTGCCGGTGGGTCTGGGTACCCCGGCGGCCGTGTCGGTGCTGTGCTTCGGGGCGGCGGGGCTGCTCTGGCCCCCGTACTCCGCCCTGTCGACCACCCTCTTCCAACGCTCGGCGCCCGACGCGCAGTTGCCTCAGGTACTCGCGGCGGCCTCGGCGGTCCGGGTGCTGACGGTGCCCCTGGGGACCACGCTCGGTGGCCCGCTGGTGGCCGGCGTGGGCGCGACAGGTGCGCTGCTGCTGTCCGCGGCCGGGATCGTCGGGGTGGGGCTGGTAGTGGCATTTGTAAAGGCGCTGGGTGCCGCGCGGGCCCGGGCACCGGAGGGCCACGGCGGGGAAGGCGGCGGGGCACGGAGGCCCGTGCGGCGGGGGCCGGTCCGCGGGTCAACACGTGTGGAGTCTGCGTTCCGGTCGGAGGACGGGTGAGCTACCGGTCACGCAGCGGGTCCCCGGCCCCTGGCGGCTCCGGCTCCTCGGCCGCCCCGACTCGCGCCGACCCGGCCACGGTCTCCCCACGGGGCGCCGGGAGAAGCACCATTCCGACGGCCTCCGGACTCCGGGCCGGACACGGCCCCAGCCCGACCCGTCGACCGCCCGCCGCCCGCCGCCCGCTGTCCGCCCGTCGTCCGGTGTCCGCAGGGCCGTTGTCGGTGCCGGATGGCAGGGTGGGGGACCGTGAGGATCCGCATCGAAGGTTTCGATCTGCCGGGCCGTACCTGCCCGGAGAGCCGTGGGTTCCCGGGGTTCCGCGAGGTGCACGTCGCCGTGCAGCCCCGCGCCCGCGACGGGGAACTCCTGGCGCCCCAGCGGGCGGACGCCGACTCGGTGTCCTGGGAGTTGGAGAGCGGGACGCGCCTCGGAGATGCGGGCATCGACTGGACGGGCGCGTGGATCCTGGGCCGCCCCGGGGCCCGCTTCCTCTACCTGTCGTGGACCGGCATCGGCGCGGACGGCTTCCCCACGCGCTTCCGCCGCGCGAAGCTGATGCTGGACGCGGTGGATCCTGCGGTGGCCGAAGCGGCGCTGGAACGGGGCCTGTTGGTGGCTCGTCTCCGTCTTACGGATGCCCAGGGCGCACCGCTGTGCGCCGCCGTCCGTCCGCCCGCGGTGGAATGGGCCTGCGGCCCCGCCTTCTGAGGTCACGCCACGACGGGCTGCGGGGGAGAGCTCTCCGGCCGCCCGTGAGCCACGGAATGTCCGGGATCCCCCTTTTGGTGGGCGGGGGCGGTCGGTTGACTCGGGCATCTGATGACATGTCTTCGACAGACGGGAACCGCATGTTCAGGCGCCTGACCACCCTCGGTACGGCCATGGCAGCCGTGCTCGCCCTCGCCGCAGGCCCCGCCCACGCCGCCGCGACCACCGGTTCGTCGGGCACGGTCGACGGGGATCCGCGCCCAGCCAAGCGCGTCCACAACTCCCTCCAGATCGCCTTCGATCCCACCAGGCCGGACAGCTTCTGCACCATCGGGGCCGTCGGCGCCGACGACTACGGCCGCAAGATCGCGATTTCCGCCGGTCACTGCGTGAGCGGAGCGGCCTACGCCGACCGCGAGTTGACCGAGAACGTGATTCCCGTCTACCACCGTCAGGACATCGGGTACGGCCCCATCGGCTGGGTCCGGTACTTCAAGGACCCCGAAGGCTCCATGACCGGCCACGCCACCAAGGACTACATGGTGATCGAGCTGGTACCGGAGGTCACCCTCTCCTCCCAGGGCCCGTACCTGAAGCAGACCGGGATCCTGGAAGTGCCGGGCGGCACGCCCAGCCCCAACGCGCTCAACCCGGCCCCGGACAGCGAGCGGCTGCTCGGCGCCGCCTGGTTCAACAACAACGAGCTCGTCGTGTCCGGCCAGCTCGGCGTCTGGTACGGCCGGATCACCAACAACTCCCAGGGCATCTACCAGGCCCACCCCCAGCACAAGGCGGGGGACTCCGGCGGCCCCACCATCTGGCACGTGCCGGGGACGCCCTACCCCTCCCAGGCCAACGGCGGTCAGGCGGCGGGCCCCTGGGCCGGCATCACCAAGGCCGTGATCCTCTCCTACCCCTGGTACGCCTACACCAGCTCCGCGAACATCCTGGCCGACCTGCGGGCCCGGGACGCCGCCGACCCCGCCGATGTCTTCGGCGCCGGCTTCGAGGTGACCACCAACCCGTGACCGTCACCCCGTGACCGCCCATCCGTGACCACCGGGGTCACGGCGACTTCCGGGGCCCCAGCGACCACCGCGGTCGCCGGGGCCCCGGTGTGTCCGCGTTCGGCCGCGGCCCGGGAGCACCCGCGGACCGCCGCGGTCCCCGGGGTGGGTGCGGCCCGCACCGGCCGACGCGGTCCGGCTCCGCGGGCACCGGTACGGCATGGGTCCCGCGGTGACCGCGGCGTCGGAGGGGACCCGGGACCGGGCGCGGTCTGACATCTGTGCGAGGTGGGGCCGGACGGGATCCCCCGATGGGATGGCGGTACGGGGCCGGTGTCCCTCGGGTGGGTGAGGACGGGACGGTACCGCCCCGCCGTCCTGTCATGATCGCCCAGACCGGCACCCCGGCCTTCCCGGCCCCGCCACCCGGCCCGCCCGCCGGCACGGCGCGCGGCCGGCACGGACGGCGGACCGCCCACCGGCCCGCCGGGATCCGGCCGGCCCACCGGGTCCCGTCGCGCCGACGCCACGTACCGAGGAGCTTCCACCATGGATCCCACCACGCCCCGCCGGGCCCGTCGGCACTTGGCGGTCCGCTGCCGGGCCGTCACCGAGGATCCCGCCTTCGCGGCCCTCGTCTTCGGGCTGATCCTCTTCAACGCCGCACTCCAGGGCGTGGAGACCTACCGCGGACTGTCCGCGGAGTACCGGCAGGTGCTGGACTTCGCGGAGACCTGCTGCCTGCTGCTCTTCACTGCCGAGATGGCTCTGCGCCTGGGCGCGCACGCCGACCGGCCGAAAGCTTTCTTCCGCGACCCGTGGAACCTGTTCGACCTCGCCGTCGTCACCGCCGCCTACGTCCCCCTGGTCAGGGAGAACACGACCGTGCTGCGGCTCCTGCGACTGGCCCGGGTGCTCCGGACCGCCCGCTTCCTGCCGCAGCTCAGGGTCCTGCTGCTCGCCGTGGGCCGCAGCCTCCCCGGCACGTTCAGCTTCCTGTTCGTGGGCGCCCTGGTCGTCTACGTGTACGCGATGATCGGCTGGCTCTGCTTCTCCGACACCGACCCGCAGCACTACGGGTCGGTGGGTCGCGCCGTCCTCACCCTGCTCCTGCTGACCACGCTCGACGGCTTCGGGGACGCCGTCCACGCCGGCCTGCAGGTCTCCCGCCTCACGCTCCTCTACTACGCCTCGTACGTCCTGTTGGCCTCCTTCGTCCTGGTCAACGTCCTCATCGGCGTGGTCCTCACCTCGCTCGACGAGGCCCGCGAGGCCGAGAAGGAGACCGAGGCGCAGCGCCGCCTGGAGGAGGGCGGCGACCCGGGCCTGGAGGTCCGCCGCCGCATCGCCGCGGCCCGTGAGGCCCTGGACGAAGTCGAAGCCGGTCTCCGCGGCATGGACCGCATGGCGGACGCCACGATCGGCCGCCCGCTCGAAACGACCCGAACCCCCTGAACCCGCTTCCTCTCGGCGGACGCTGATCCGGCGCGGCGGGTGCTCCGCGGACCGCCGACCGCCGACCGCCGACCGCACGGGCACCGGTCAGATCCGGCGCGCCGCCGGGTCGAAGGGTCCCTCGGCGGGGGCCACGCAGCCCTCGGACGCGGAGTCGGGGCCGGCCGCGGAACCTTCGAGGCAGAGCCGTCCACCGTCGAGGCGCAGGTCCAGGACGAAGCGGGTCCCGATGCCGGACCGCTCCAGGGCGTGGATGCGGCTGTCGGGGTAGCCGAGCCCGTTGAGGGCCTTGCGGACCGCTGCCGGGGCGGGGTCCTCGATCTTCAACAGGGCCTGGGTCACCCGCTCCTCGTGCCGGGCCATCGCGCACCAGTCGGTGCGGTCCAGCTCGCGCTCCGTGGCCCGCTGCGGCGCGTCCGGCGCCGCGGTGTCCGCTCTTTCGGGCATGGGGTCGGAGGCCAGGGCGGGGGCGGTGCTCCCGGGGGCGGGCGCCGGGGTCGGCGGGCCCTGGTGCGGGCCCCGGGGGCAGGTCCGGGCCAGATCGCGGAGGACCTGCGCGTCCGCCGTCCGCGCCGGGCCGGCGCTGCCCGCTCCGACCACGGCTGTGGCCCCGGACCGCTCGGTACCGCAGGCGGTCAGGGTCAGGACCGCGAGAGCGCCCGCCGCGAGGGCCAGGCGGGGGAGGCGGGTGCGGCGGGCGGTGGCGGGGACGGCGATGTGTGTCATGTCCATAGCTTCGGTCCGGGCGGAGTCGTGGGCATGAGTAGGTGTACTCATTCAAGATCGGTACGGGGCCGCGTCCCCGTACTCGGGTCCGCCCCCGCCCCGCCCCCGTCCACGTGCCCGCGGCCGGCTCCGGCGGCTCGGTCTGCACCGCGATGGTCCGGGCGGGGACCGGCGGTACGGGTCCGACGGTCCGGGCCGGCACCGCGCTCAGGGCCGGGCGTCGAGGTTTGTTCCGAGCCGGCGTCGAGCTGTCGGCGGCGGCGGGATCCCGCCACTCGGTCTCCGTCCGCACCACCCCTCGTCCGGTGCCGTGACCGGTGACCCGCTCCCGAGCGGGTC